>JAOZQF010000144.1:0-1739 GCA_029932345.1 Desulfuromusa sp.
TTTGTGAATAATACCCCATACGTGAATCTGCAGGGTACTACTATATTACTCGCACAGGGTGATACTGTTCGGCGCAGAATGTTAGTCAGCCGGATAAAATGTCGGAATCTCGGTTTATGATGGAGGGAAAACACCCAATGTTGCAGAAGCAGACGATTAAAAAAGTAGATCGAAGCCACGAACAGGGGTTTACCCTGATTGAAGTCCTCGTTGCCATGGCTATATTTGCCTTTGGGATTCTGGCTGTCGTCAATATGCAGATGTCGTCGATGCAGGGAAATTCAACGGCAACTCGCATAACCACCCAGAGTGTCATTGCCCAGAACAAGATCGAACAACTTTTTGTCCTGGCGTACGATAATCCGTGGCTGGAGCCTGCAGGAAATCCTCCTGGAACAGATAGCGATGGCAACACTCACCAGGAAACAACCCAGGGCTATACAGTCAGTTGGGATGTAATCGATGATACCCCGATTGCCGATTCCAAGCAGATAACAGTAACGGTCACTGGAAAGGGCGGAACCGCCCAGATTGTCAGTGTAATAACCTGGTAACTTATTTCTTTAGTATTTACCAATAATGAATTAAGGATAACCCGATGAAAGAAAAATCGATGCTTAAAAATGAGGATGGCTCCATTCTCGTTATCTCGATACTTATATTGCTGTTGCTCACCTTTCTGGGTATCTGGGGACACAATACGACCGTCACTGAGTTACAGATTGCCGGGAGCGACAAGACGATAAAAACTGTTTTTTATGCCGCTGATGCAGGTATAGAAGCCGGCCGTGCCGCCCTTGGGGAACTTAAAAGAGTCAATAAAGGGAACTGGGACAGACTTCTCCAGGGGGATGATCTTACCGGGCATACCGCCGGGATTACAACATCAGATGGCACTAATGCAATATTAGACGGCCTGATTGAAGAAGGTGGCGACGCGACTCGTAGAGATGTTGGTCCAGCCAGATTCACCCTGACTGTCAGAGATAACGATGATCTGGACAACGACGTCACAGTTGATTCGGACAATATTATCATTCTCACCTCGGTCGCCACCTTCGGAACTGCGGAAGCCCGTGTTGAAGCCTATCTGCGCTTCGATGAGGATGAATACCAGCAGGAACACTATGATGCATACAGTACCGGCGTAGCAGAATAAAGATCCGGTTTACGAATTATATAGTCAGTTTTAGGCAGCGGTTATTACGCTAAAAGGAGGTTTGAGTTATGAAAACCAAAAATCATATTATCTCACTATTGTTGCTTGTTTTTGCCAGTTTTCCACTGCTGGTTCAAGCAGAGGAAGTGAATTTCCCGGCAGGCTCCCTGATCATTCCGATGGACGCTACTTACCAACCGGAGGCTGATGGAGGGTTACTTGAAGCCTATGGTCTGGTTTTTTACCTGCTGCAGCATAAAAACACCGATGATGAGCATGACATCACCCTCTATTGGATTATCAATCAGGAGAAGACGGCCATCGATGGCAGTGACTTTGTTATCGAGGATCTGACCGTGTCAGCGGTTAATCCGGTCGCTGTGGTTTATGACCACGATGGAACGACTTCTCCCCTCACCTATAAAACGGGTGACAGCTTCAAGAAAGTCACCTATAACGGAGCCCCTTTTATTATCGGCGAGGAAGATGCTGCCAGAGCAAAGTTGATAATTAATAGTTCTAGCTGGTCAGCGGTTGAAGTCCACGAGGCCAAGGTTCCCTTTGCAGCGATGGTCCACCA
>JAOZQF010000144.1:1839-4363 GCA_029932345.1 Desulfuromusa sp.
CGTCACTGCGGAAGTCCATCTCATGGAGTTTGAATTTGAAAAAGATTTTGATCATGAAATTATGGAATTCAAAGTGGAGTACCTTGTCGGCGCTCTGGGCACGCCTGCTTCGACCACAATCACTATTGATGTCACGGAAAACCCATTCACTGTGGTCGCAGGGGGAACACTTACGGAGCCTCTGGAGATTGATTTCACTACGGCCAGAGTGGATCATCATAGGAAGTTCAAAGATGTCACCTTCAGGAACACCGGATCAGCAGATATCAGCATAGATGCCATGACCTTCTCCTGGATTGGTGGTAAAAGTGATCAACGTTCAAAGAAAGGGACAGACAAGTATCTGGACAAGCTAGTCTTGTGGGATCATGCAAGTGCCCCTTCCGGTCAAAGATTTGATCACGATAATTTCACCATAGCCACTGCCTACACGGGTGGTGTATCGACCGGTTGCAGCGATAACGACGATTGCACTTGGAAGAACATCGCTGGGGTCCGGTATATACTGAATGCACTATTCAATATCAGGTCTACTATTATAAGCCATGAGTATGTCCGCGCAGCCCCCATTATCAAGTTCCCTTATCTCTATCAGGGGACCTTTGAATATCCGAGTTGGGAAGGTCACTTTCGACGTTTTAACGTCATGGATAATGACACCGACGGAGCCGCCACCTACTTACCCGAAGATGCTGACTGGGACACGGCGGACGGTGGAGTTCCTTCATTTGACACACGCGATATCTATACGACCCAACAGGATATTAACGGAGATTGGCCCAAGATCGCTTTCACCCTCGCTAACATGTCAACCCTTAGAGCGTTGCTTGATGTGACTCCTCTTAATGGCGTCGACACCGATGAGGAAGCGGTGATCCGTAGAGTCAGAGGGGAGCGTTGGGATCCTGATCTGGGTGCAACTGGTGAATGGGTTGAAAAAGATAACCGACTCGGCGGTATTGAACATTCGGCGCCGGTTATCGTTGACAGCGGTCGCGGCGGAGACAGAGCGGAAATGGCCTATGTCGGTGATATGCACGGACTGATGCACGCTATTGAAACCAGCACTGGTGATGAAAAGTGGGCGTATATCCCCAGTAAAACACTCAGTAAATTGCAAAACGACCGCACCGATGAAAACGCTGCTCAGGACTTTGCCGGGGTAGACGGCTCACCCACTGCCGTTGATGTCTTTTATGATCCGCCCAATGTTGATGGCACCGATAAATCCTGGCGCACCATTCTGTCAGGGTCCGGTGGCAAGGGAGGTCAATACCTTTATGCTCTCGATGTGACCGATCCCCGTGAAGGTCACTGGTCGATTCTCTGGGAATACACCGGAGATACAATTATCAACTATACTGGTTCGGATACTGATGCCAGCTTCTTCACCACGGGGGAAACAGTGACCGGTGCGACTTCGGGAGCAACGGGGGTTATCATCAGTAATGATACCGCCAATGGTGACTTAACCATTAAGGTCACTTCCGGAACATTTGCAAGTGGTGAAGTGATATCAACATCTACCCCACCAAAAACCGTTACGGTCAATAAGGTCGTTGAAATGGGGAACGGCTCTCGAGTGAGTATTGGTAAACTGAGGTGGCCGATCAAAGATGTCGATGATGTGGATGGTGATGGAGACACCGATGAAATCATCGGTTACGAACCTAGATATATGGCTTTCGTCTCAACCGGTTTTACCAACATTACCGATAGCCACGGGGGAATTAACGTATTTGCCGTAGATCTGCAGACCGGTGAGAGGTTGTGGTATTTTTCTGAACCATATCTCGACTCCGTCAATGATATCCCGGGTGCAATCACCCTGTATGACAAGGATGGGGATAATTTTGTTGATCGACTCTATATGGGTGACATGAATGGCAGATTGTGGGAACTCGATGCCATGACCGGCGAAAATCCCCATGGGACAGAAACCGTTGATGGTGTGGTGAGACAGATTCCTCTCTGGAACGCAGGAGTGGGTAACCCCATTTCAGTATCACCGGCCATTATCAAGAAAAATGATTCTGCAATCATCGTATTTGGAACCGGAGGGACTGACTGGGCGGCTAATGATAGTCAGTATAAAGTCTATGCTATCGCCACAACTCCCAATCCTATTAAATCATACGCTGACGGCGGGGGTACCCCCTTTTGGCTCACGGTACTCCCGGTGGGAGAAAAAGTGTGGTCTGCTCCGACAATCTTTAAGAATATGATCTACATAGCCACTGCCACTGGAAGCATGGAGGGTGTAGACCCCAAGGACGATATCGCCTCCGGAGCCGGCAAACTGAGAGTCTTCAGCCTTAATGATGGTTCCGAACCTGATGCTGCACTGGATATCGGGAAAGTCCGTGGTTCCATTTACATCGATAGAGAGCAAATTTATATGACAACTATCGACAATCAGATCGTCAGGATAGGAGATGGAAGCTTTAGCGAGGATATCAAGCGTGCTTCGATAAAAGCCTGGCATCACGTAGAAGAGTAAATAGTAAATTAAACAAGTTTCCCC
>JAOZQF010000028.1 GCA_029932345.1 Desulfuromusa sp.
TATGGATATTATCTCCACCCACGTCAATGCCGATTTTGATTGCCTCGGTTCCATGATTGCAGCAAAGCGACTCTACCCAGATGCTGTCTTGGTATTCTCTGGCGGTCAGGAGCGTGGACTTCGTGATTTTCTGCTGCAAAGTACTCTTTACGCCTATGATGTGAAGCGGATTCGCGATATCAATTTGAGTGAGGTCTCCAGACTGATTCTCGTCGATGTTCGCAGTGCTGCCAGAATCGGTAGCTTTTCGGAAATCCTCAAAAATCCTGAGCTGCAAATTCATATTTATGATCACCATCCTGTTGATGAACACACAATCAAGGGGGATGTCGAGTTTATTCAAGAAGTCGGTGCAACAACGACCATCATGGCACAATTATTTATGGAGCGGGGGATCGTACCTACGCCGGATGAAGCAACCATGATGATGCTTGGTCTCTACGAAGATACCGGCCACCTCCTTTTTTCCGGAACAACTCCTGCCGATTTTCAGTCTGCAGCGTTTCTGCTCCAACATGGTGCGAATCTGAACACCGTATCAGATTTTCTGGTTCGGGAAATGACCTCCGAACAGGTTTGTTTACTCAATGACCTATTGAAGTCTTGCCAGAAAATAAATGTCAACGGTGTAGAGGTTGCAATTGCTTATGCAACTATCGATTATTATGTTGGTGATATCTCCACTTTGGTGCACAAACTTAAAGATATTGAAAATCTTGACGCTCTGATTGTTGCGGTAAGGATGAACGATCGAATTTTCCTGGTTGGTCGCTCTCGCATCCCTGAGCTTGATGTTGGTGAGTTTTTTCAGGAATTTTCTGGCGGTGGGCACGCTTTTGCCGCTTCTGGAACTGTTCGTGACCTCCCTTTGTCGCAACTGCTTGACCGGATTGAAAAGTTACTTCCTCAATATGTCCGTTCGCGTTGTGAGGCTCGCCATTTGATGTCTGCACCGGTCAAGACCCTCCCGGTGAATTCAAGTATTGGAGTTGCGCGTGAATTGATGACACGATTCAGCTTCAATGCTATCCCGATTCTGGATGAACAGCTGCAGGTTGTCGGGATCATCACCCGGCAACTGGTTGAAAAGGCGGCACACCACAAACTCTTAAAAATGAGTGTCGGTGAGATGATGAATACTGACTTTCAGCTGGCCTCATCTGGAACCTCTTTGGAAGAATTACAGCAGGGGATCATTGAACATAATCAGCGCTGTATCCCGGTGGTTGATTCCGGGATTCTTGTTGGAGTGGTGACCCGGACAGATTTACTTCACTATATGTTGGGGGATCGACAGTTAACGACAGGTGAATTTCAAGGGATTACTGAGCGCCACGGTCTGCAACTTAAACGGAAAAATCTGCGTCGGTTGTTAGAAACTCAACTACCCGAATCGGTAAAAAGTCTGCTGCATCAGCTGGGTAGTGCTGCAGATCAGTTGGGCTTACAGATTTATCTGGTTGGCGGAATTGTCCGGGATCTGCTGTTGCGGCAACAGAATTTTGATATCGATGTTGTGGTTGAAGGTGATGCCATTGCATTTGCAAATCAGTTTGCTCAAACATCACCCTGCCGGGTTCATACCCACGAAAAATTTGGCACAGCCGTTCTGATTTTTCCAGATGGTTTCAAAATAGATGTCGCCTCCGCTCGACTTGAGTACTACGATCGACCTGCTGTGTTGCCACAAGTTGAACACGCTTCGATCCGTCATGACCTTTACCGCCGTGATTTCACCATCAATACCCTGACTCTTTCGCTGAACCGGGAAAGCTTTGGAGAGATGCTCGATTTCTTTGGTGGGCAACGGGACCTGAAGGATAAATCGATCCGGATCCTGCATAATTTGAGTTTTATTGAAGATCCCACCCGATTATTTCGTGCGGTTCGATTTGAACAACGTTTAGGTTTTTCTATCGGCCGACAAACTGAACGGTTGATGCGTAGCGCACTGCGCTTGAAATCGGTAAGAAAAATTTCCGGTATCCGAATTCTGCATGAATTGGAACAAATTTTAGATGAGCCCCGGGTGGTGCCGGCATTGAATCGTTTGGAGCAGTTTGACTTATTGAAATTTATCGATCCTAAACTTCATTTCAATCAGCAAACGGCGATCTTGTTTGTTGCAGCCGAACGGTCGAGTAGCTGGTTTGATTTACTTTATACCGGTGAAAACTACCGTCGATGGTTATTGTATCTTCTTTGTCTTCTGGATGATTTAACCGAAAAAGGGGTTGACCGGATCGGTCGTTGGCTCGGAGTTCAACCGAAGGATCATCTGTTGTTGTGCGAACAGCTTCCCGCCGCAAAACAGTTTCTCAAATTTATCCGGCAACATAGCTATGGTCAGGGTGAGCCCAAAAATAGTGACATCTATTCCTGGCTGAACGGTTTCTCGCTTGAAGTGATCCTGTTTCTGATGGCACGCAGTGAGAATGAAAAAGTTCGCAAATGGATTTCTTTCTATGTTACTGATTTACGCAAGGAAAAAGTGCTTCTCGATGGCGAGTCACTCATCTCTCTTGGTTTTGCCCCAGGTAGATATTTTCAGGATATTTTTAAAATGTTACTTGATGCCAGACTTAATCATGAAATTAATACGCGAGAAGAAGAAATTTTACTGGTGCAAAAGAAATTTTCTCCATTTGCTGATTCTTCCACCCATTGACCAGACCAGGGTGAAAGCTTAAAATTGTGTTTGTCAGATTTTCGGTTATGATCCAAGTTTGGAAACCTACGTTTTTTTTGTTTTAATTCCAGCACGTTAAATTATAGTTCAAGGTTTTGGCTTATATGGAAACACTTATTTCTAAAATTGCAATTATGTTGGTGCCGGCACTCTTTGCAATTATTCTGCATGAAGTCGCACATGGATATGTTGCGGAAAAGTTCGGCGACCCGACTGCCCGGTTGCTGGGTCGTTTAACTCTCAATCCGATTAAACATCTTGACCCGATCGGAACCATTGCAATTTTCATTTTTGGCTTCGGTTGGGCACGTCCAGTACCGGTCAATCCTGGTAATTTTCGTCACCCACGTCGTGATATGATCTGGGTTGCGATTGCCGGGCCAATGACCAATTTAACTTTGGCAATTCTCTCAGCACTGCTGTTGCGGGGTTTCGGTCTGCTTGATCTGAGTTCAATCGGGGATTCACAGATCTATAATCAGTTTGCGACTCCAGCTAAAATGATGCTCGGCTTCAGCCTTTATATTAATATTCTATTGGGTGTTTTTAACCTGATTCCTTTGCCGCCATTGGATGGCGGTAGAGTTTTGACCGGAATCCTCCCCGAGCGGCAGGCGATCCTGGTGAGCAAACTGGAACCTTTTGGTTTTGTGTTGATTCTGTTTTTGGTGTTTTTTACCGACGTGTGGTCGCTGGTTCTTGGCCCGATCATTAATACCCTGGTCATTTTCATGGCCGGGGATCAAACCCGCCTGGTTGAGCAGGCGATCCGTTTCTTGTTTGGTCACTGAAGCTATGGCAATTCAGATCCGTTTGGAAAACTTTTCCGGTCCCCTTGATCTCCTGTTACATTTGATTAAAAGCCATGAAATGGATATCTATGATATCCGAATTGTTGAAATTACCGAGCAATATCTGACAATCATTGAACAGATGCAACAACTTGACCTCGATATTGCCGGTGAATTTTTACTGATGGCGGCCACTCTTGTCCATATTAAATCAAAAATGTTGTTGCCGGTGAGTGAGGAGATTGGCGAGGAGGAAGATGATCCACGTGCAGAGCTGGTAAAACGTTTATTGGAATATCAGCGCTATAAAGATGTTGCGGAGTTGTTCCAACAATTACCACAGTTGAACCGAGATGTGTTTTCTGGAAAATTACTATTGTCTGATTGCTTGGATGATGATCATGATGAGGATGAAGTCGTTATCGGCATTTATCAACTTGCGGATGCTTTTCACCGCCTGTTAAAAGACAAACCGGCAGAAACTTTTCACGAGGTTATCCGAGAATCTTTATCGGTTGCCGATTATATCGATCAGATTGCAGATAAATTGTTGCAGAAGAAACGGCTCCTTTTTCGGGAAATCTTCTCCGTTGAACTCTCTTTCGATGAGTTGATTGTCTCTTTTCTTGCGACTCTTGAACTGGTAAAAATGCACATTGTCAGTATCGACCAGATGGACGATTTCAGTGAGATCTGGCTGACTCTGGTGATTTCTCACAAACAGTTATCCAGCTTGTCTCTGGAAAAGGGTCTGCTTGGTTATGAATAATTTATTACAGCTTGTCGAAGCATTTATTTTTGCTTCTGACAGCCCCATATCACTTGACCGGTTGAGTTCTTTGATTGAACAGCCTAAGTCACAGATAAGGCCGATTCTCAAGCAGCTTCAGCAACAATATGAGACTATGGAGCGGGGCTTTTATCTTGCTGAAGTTGCCGGAGGTTATCAGTTCAGGACAGTCGTAGAGCTTGCTCCCTGGTTACGTAAGCTGAGCAAGGATCGATCGCCACGATTTTCCCGGGCCGCATTGGAGACCTTGGCCATCATTGCTTATCGACAACCTGTGACCCGTGCAGAAATTGAATATTTACGTGGAGTTGATTCAGGTGGGGTGATGAAAACTCTTCTGGATAAAAACCTGTTGCGGATCCTCGGCAAAAAAGAGATCCCAGGGCGACCTTTAATTTATGGGACCAGTCACCATTTTCTCGAACATTTCGGCTTAATTGCTCTGGCGGATCTCCCGACATTGAAAGAGTTTACCGCTTTGGATCCTCAGTTGGTGACTGCTGATCCTTTAACTCCTGGTTCCGGTGAGGCGCTATAGTGGCTGAGAGACTGCAGAAAATAATTGCTCAGGCCGGGCTGGCTTCACGCCGGGAGGCAGAGAAATGGATCGAAGCAGGAAGGGTTCTCTTAAATGGACAGCCTGCCAAATTGGGGGATCGGGCTGATTTAACTGTTGATCGGGTACAGGTTGACGGGAAAATTCTGGCTGCTGCTGAAGAAAAAATAACTGTTCTGCTGAATAAACCTCGAGGCTATGTTTCAACACTTAAAGATCCAGAAGGGCGACGTCTCGTCACTGATCTGGTGACTGATATTCCGCAACGTCTATTTCCAGTTGGCCGATTGGATTTTAATACGGAAGGCTTATTGCTGCTCACCAATGATGGCGAACTGGCACAGCGGGTCAGCCATCCAAGTCACCATGTGGATAAGACCTATCTGGTAAAAGTTCGCGGCTCTTTATCTGCTGAAATGGTGAAAAGGTTAGAGCGCGGGTTGATTCTTGATGATGGTAAGACCGCGGCAGCAAAGGTCGAGAACATCAGAATGGCAGGGTCAGGCTGTTGGTTCGAGCTGACGATTCATGAAGGACGAAACAGACAGGTTCGGCGGATGTGTGAGGCTTTAGGATTGTCTGTTGTCAGGCTTAAGCGAATCCGTTTAGATTTTTTGGATTTAAGTGACATCGCAACAGGGCGTTATCGTCGTTTGCGGGACAGTGAAATTGTTAAATTGAAAAAAATTAAATAAATTATTTTTCATTATTGTTCTTTGTCTTTAAAGTGTGCTATTGTTTTAAAAGTAAATTCTAATAAAGCACTAGGATGTGCGTAGCTTGGTGGTCTTACTTGACATGCGGTGAGTAGTGCGCGTATCTTTCGTTTCGTGTTTTTTCGTAATATAGAGTGATCAGGAGTTTTTTTTGGCATCGAATAAAGATAAATTACTTGAGTCGGCACAGAAAAACCTGAAGAAAAAGCAGGTTGCCAAGGCAATAAAGGATTACGCTAAAATTGTCGAATTGGATCCTGCTGATGCCCGTTCACGACAAAAATTGGCGGAACTTTATGTTCGGACCAATAAGAATGCTGAGGCTTATGAACAATATGAATCTGTTGCCAAATATTTTGCAGGTAATGGTTTCTACCTGAAGGCGATTGCAATCTATAAACAGATGCAACGTCTGGATCCGAGTCAGATCTCTCTACTTAATCGTCTTGCTGAATTAAATGAAAAACAGGGCTTGATTGGTAACGCTCTAACTGAATACCGCAACCTGGTTAGCTATTACAACCGCAATGGGCTGATAGCGGATGAGATTAATACGCTGGAAAAAATGCGTGATCTTGATCTTGATAATTTGAATGTCCGGGTCAGACTTGCTGAATCTTACGCCCGCAATGATCGCAAGGATGATGGTTATGTCGAGCTTGAATCTGTCCTTGAAATTTTAACTACCAAGGGCGATTTTGATAAAATACTCAGGCTCTATAAGATGTTTCTCCCCTTCTACCCGAAAAATAGTGAATTGCAGATGGGGCTGGCCCTGGCTCTCTACGAGAAAGAGGATTATTCAAGAGGGGTCACCATCCTGGAAAATTTATTAAAGGATAAACCGGGAAATCCCGATTTGTTACGTTTGCTGGGTCGAGGTTATTCTGACTTGAAGGAGTGGGAAAAGTCTTGTGAAACTTACCAAAGTCTTCTGGATATGGATCCATCAGATCTCGATATCCGGGAATCACTGATCAAGTGCGAAATTGACAGTACTCAATATGATCGTGCGCTGGATTCATTGGAAGAGTGGAAAGACACTTTTTTCAAGGCGGATCGTCTGGAACGACTAAAAGAATACTATGAAATTCTCAGGGAAAAACTTGTCGACAACAGTACTGTTTTTCAGACACTGGACTCAATTTATGAGTTGACTGGTGAGGGTGATAAACTTCTCGATATTATTACTGAGCAGGAAGAGAAGGCTGACGAGGTCATTGCCGAAGAGACGCTCTCTGATTCTTTGCTTGGTATCACAGACGAAGAGATTGATGACTCACCCCTTGAGCTTGAAACCACAGATGAAGATAACGATTCATCTCTTGATATTGTCGAGGATGAGCTGGTTGATCTCCAGTTAGAATCTTCGCTTGACAGTGATTCTGCAGATGAGACCGAAGGGTCTGATGCGGTCATTGAGCTGGAGCTTGATGATAGCCTGGATTTAGTTCAGGACAATGATAATAATAATGATCTAAAAATATCCTTAGATATTGGGGAAGATACCGCTGAAGAACCAGTACCGGAGGCAGAACATAACCTGCAGGCCGATTTAGAAGAAGCTGAGTTCTATATTCAGCAGGGTTTGTATGCTGAAGCAGAAAAATTGTGCCATGATATTCTGGCATACGAACCGGATTGTGATGAATGTTCTCAGAAGTTAAAAGAGATTGAAATTTTAGTGAGTCAGGTGAAAGCAGCACCAACTGTGGAAACAAAATCTTCTACAGTCACTCCAATGTTTGCCGATAGCGAATTAGATTTCAATCTTGATTCCCTTAAGACTGATGAAGCGGATGAGAAAAAAATATTTAAAACGGATGTTGATGAGCAGATAGCGGCTGATGATTTGGAATCTCATTACAATCTTGGGATTGCCTATCGGGAGATGGGTTTACTCGACGATGCCATCAGTGAGTTTGAAAAAGCAGAGAAAGAACCATCCCGTTATGTTGATTGTCAGACTCTTAAGGGGCTCAGTTTTTTAGATAAAAATGATTATGAAAGAGCAGAATTGATGTTTCAGCAAGCTCTGGATTCTCCCCATCTGGAAAATATCCAGAGGTTGAATCTTGGTTATGAACTTGGTCTGCTGTACGAACGGGCTGACCGTTCCAAAGATGCATTGATCAGCTACCAGGATGTTTTTTCTCGAGATGAAAATTATCGGGACGTCGCGGATAAAATTTCTGAGTTAAGCAACACTTTAGGCGGCACGGAAGATAATTTCCAGACAGTGACAGAAGAGAAGAAGAATCGGATCTCTTTTCTCTAGCAGGTTTCGTAGTCAATTCTTGTAAAGTCCGAATGTCTCTTAGCAATTCTATGGTTTTAATCTGGAGCTTCTATGGGTTACAACGACCACTTTAATTTCGATCGTGAGCCGTTTTCAAACGCGCCCAATGATAAGTTTTATTTCGACAGCGATCAACACAACCAGGCTTTGTTGAGACTGAAATATTCAGTTGATTCAGATAAAGGGCTGGCTGTTCTGGTGGGTGGTGTCGGGACAGGAAAAACCACATTAGCCAGACGGATGTTGGACGTTCTTCCATATGAAGAATATGAATCTTCACTGTTGGTGATGATTCACTCAGCTGTCACCCCCGAATGGATTATGTCCCGTATCTGCATGCAATTAGGGGTAAAGAGTCCTGATCTCAGTCCATTAAAAATGTTAAAGCAGCTCTATGAACGTTTGCTTGAGATTGAAAAAGAGGGTCGCAAGGCGGTCGTCTTAATTGATGAAGCACAGATGTTGCAAACACGAGAGCTGATGGAAGAGTTTCGCGGGCTCTTGAATTTGGAAATACCTGATAAAAAACTGCTTAATATTATTTTCTTCGGGTTGCCTGAGCTTGACAGTGTGATGCAGTTGGATCCACCGTTGGCCCAGCGAGTTGCTTTTAAGTATACTTTAAAGCCTCTTTCTGTCGAAGCGGCTTTGGACTATATAAATCACCGGCTCAAAGTTGTGAATTGTGAAAAAACCCCATTCTCTGACGATGCATTAGCTTTGATCCATAATTTTTCTAAGGGTGTCCCAAGATTAATTAATACAATTTGTGATAATGCATTGTTTGAAACATTTTTACGCCATGAAGCTGAAGTGTCAGCTGAAATCGTCACTAATGTTGCTGAGGATCTTGGTCTGGTCGCAGTGGGGTTAACTTTGGCTCCAGTCGAAGAGCTTGATGAAGAGTTGGATGAGATTGAGATCATCTTTGATGGGTTGGAAGAAAAATAGTTTTAGTTATTTACACTTAGTCATTATTCTTCAAGATAGCGGCCGGATAGTATTTCGGCCGCTATCTTTTTTTAAATCAAAAAGTCATAATGGAATTTATGGAAACTAAAATACACGTTCTGCCTGAAGAGTTATGCAATAAAATCGCTGCTGGAGAGGTTGTTGAACGTCCATCTTCAGTGGTTAAGGAGTTGCTTGAAAATTCACTTGATGCGGGTGCTTCAGACATCTTGATTGAGTTGGAAGCTGGTGGTAAACGGTTAATCCGAATTTCTGACAATGGCTGTGGGATGAGTCAACAGGACGCTTTCCTCTCATTTGAACGCCATGCGACAAGTAAAATTCGTACCGCTGATGACCTGTTTGCCCTCTCGACCCTCGGTTTTCGCGGTGAGGCTTTAGCTTCTATTGCATCAGTCTCCCGGTTGCGTTTGAAAACTTCTGATAACGATGAAGGATTGGGGCAGCAGATTTATATCGAAGGGGGGAAAATCAAAAATGTTGCCGAAGTGGGATTTCCCCAAGGGACATCTATCGAGGTTAGAAATCTGTTTTTTAATCTCCCCGCCCGTAAAAAATTTCTTCGTAAAGAGAATACCGAACTTGGTCATGTGGCAGATGTTGTTACGAAACAAGCATTGGCAAATCCGGCAGTCAGTTTCAGGCTGAAGCACAATGAGCGGATTATGCTTGATTTACGGCGTGAAAAAGGGGTGCGAGAACGGGTTGCAGCATTACTGGGACGATCATTGTTGCCTGATTTGTTGGTGGTAGAACAGCAAGGCAGTGATGATTTACAGTTGACCGGATTGATATCCCAGCCACAGTTGACCCGCTCAGCAGCTTCCCACATCTATACTTTTATCAATGGTCGTTATATCCGGGATCGAGTCGTTCAGCATGCAGTTATGGCCGGTTATCGACATCTGTTGATGAAAGGACGTTACCCGGTTGTTGTCCTGTTTTTGAAAATAGACCCTGCCCAGGTGGATATTAATGTCCATCCAACCAAGCATGAAGTCCGTTTTCGTGAACAGTCTCTGGTCCATGATTTTATCGCAGAAGGTTTACAGCAGACTCTCCGTCCGGCAGAGTGGTTAAACAAGGGGGGAAGCGATTTCTCTACGGAAAATGCAGGTGATTATTCAACTCACAGCCAATCTCAAACAGTTGACCAGACTGGCAGCGCTCCAGACAACGGTTTTGTCAGAGAGCTATCTGATCGCTATGTGCCTCCGGTAGAGAACCGTCAAAAAGATAATTTTCCAGTTGATCCAATGCTAGCTCAATTGAATTCTACTTCGGTTTATTCTGAACCAGTGGAAGAAAATAGTGTTGCGACTCAATATACTCTCCCCGGGAGTGAATCCTCCGGATTTTTTTCCGGTTTGCATATATTGGGGCAGTATCATCAAAGTTATATTCTTTGTCAGGATGGTTCTGATCTGGTCTTGATCGATCAACACGCCGCACACGAACGGGTCGGGTTTGAAAAACTGCGCCATGCTTATACCGCCGGGACAATTCCCAGCCAGACATTACTCTTTCCTGAAGTGTTAGAACTTGACTTTAATAGCGCCACTGCACTTGGTGATAACCGGCAGGAATTAGAGCTTCTTGGATTTGAGATTGAACCTTTTGGTGGTAAATCCTTTGCTTTAAAAGCTATTCCGCAGTTGCTGGAAAACCGGAATGCTTCTCGATTAGTTGTCGATGTTGCCCTCGAGTTGGAACGGATCGGGCGCACCGGACAGCTGCGTGAATCGATTGATGAAATCCTGATTCTGATGGCCTGCCACAGTGTCATTCGGGCCAATCAGGCTCTTGCCATTGTCGAGATAAAGGCTTTGTTTCAGGAGCTTGACCGGATTGATTTTAAGGCCAATTGTCCTCATGGACGTCCGGTGATGCAACGTATGACATTGACCGAGATAGAGCGTTTATTCAGGCGTCAATGATGGCTTTAGAAGTAGATAAAATTCCAGTTCTGGTCATCTGTGGACCAACCGCTTCTGGCAAGACAGCATTAGCTCTCTCCTTGATTGAGAAATTCCCTCTGGAAATTATTTCGGCCGATTCACGACAAGTTTATCGGCGGATGGATATTGGTACGGCAAAAGCAACTTGTCATGAACAGTCTATTGTCCCCCATCACATGATAGATTTGATTGATCCTGACCAGAATTTCTCGGTCGCAAATTTTGTTGATCAGGCTCGCTCCCATATTTTTAATATCGCAGCTCGAGGGAAGATCCCCTGTATTGTTGGTGGAACCGGTCTCTATATCAGGGCCTTGTTAGGTGGGCTGGCGGATTTGCCTACGGCTGACCCGGAATTACGACAACAGTTACATCAGCGTGAACAAGCGGAAGGTGCAGGGAGTCTGTTTCGGGAACTACAGCGAGTTGACCCGGTTGCTGCCGCTGCGATCCACCCCAACAATCTTATCCGGATTGTCCGGGCACTTGAAGTCTGTCTCGTCAGCGGTCGAAAAATATCAGAGCTAAAGGCTGAACATGGTTTTTCTGAACAACCCTATCGTGTTTTGCAACTGGCACCAGACCTCCTCCGTGATGAACTCTATACACGGATTGGTCAGCGAACTGAACAGATGCTTTCAAGCGGATTAATCGATGAAGTGAGGGAACTGGTCAGAGATTATTCATCGGAACTGAAAGCATTACAAACTCTTGGTTATCGGGAAGTTGTCCGTTATTTAAATTCTGAGATTGATGAGGAGCTAATGTGCGAGGAGATAAAAAAGTACACTCGCCATTATGCGAAAAGACAGTTGACCTGGTTTAGAAAAGAAGCGGACATTATTTGGGTTGATTCCTCAATGAAGTCTGGTAAAATACTAGAATATATTGATGATTTTTTATTTGAATAAAGGAGAGGACATGCCTAAATCACCATTTAATATTCAAGACCAGTATTTGAATCAGGCGCGTAAGGAGCGGGTTAAGGTCGCTCTGCTGATGATGACCGGAGAAAAACTGGAAGGGTACATCAAGTCATTTGACAGCTTTTGTATTTTAGCTGAATGTGACGGAGATGTCCTCATCTATAAACACTCGGTTAGTTCAATTACTTCAGCTGACGGAAGTTTCCGATTACATGGTGGGCGTGAATAGATACAGATAGCACTGTTCGTTTTTTTAAGGGGTGGTTCCAATGGTGCCGCCCCTGTCTTTTTTAAGCCTTATTTGAGACCGGAAGAAATGATAAATGTTAAGGGTTGAATCGGTTGAGCCCGATGGTTATGCAGCTGAACTTGGACTTCTTGCCGGGGACAGATTGCTCTCTATCAACGGCCATGAAATCACCGATCTTGTCGACTACCATTTACATATAGGTTCGGAACGTCTGGTGTTGGCTGTTCTCAAAGAGAATGATGATCTGTGGGAACTTGATCTGGAAAAGGGAGAACACGAGGATTTAGGGATTCAGGTTGTCCACCCACAGCCCCGTCAATGTGGAAATCAGTGTCTTTTCTGCTTTGTTCATCAGTTACCGAAGGGGATGCGAAAAACTCTCTATATCAAAGATGAGGATTATCGATTTTCCTACCTTTACGGCACCTACATCACCTTGACCAATCTCAGTGAAAACGACCTGCAAAGAATTATCCGGGACAAACTTTCACCCCTCTATATCTCTGTCCATGCGACCGATCCTCTCTTGCGTGAAGAACTCCTTGGCGTTAAAGTTCCAGAGATCCTGCCATTGCTTACACGTTTAACCTCCGCCGGAATAGAGCTCCATTGTCAGGTGGTTCTCTGCCCTGGAATTAATGACGGGGCTGCGTTAAAAGAGACAATTGAGAACTTAGCCAGTTTCCATCCGCAACTATTGTCTATTGCAATTGTCCCTGTCGGGTTGACTCAGTTCCGGATGAAATTGCCGAAATTGAGAAAAGTAACAGCGGGGGAGGCACACTCCTATTTGAGTTTGATCCACAAATATCAACAGGATTTTTTATTTCGCTACGGAACCCGTTTTGTTTTCCCTGCAGATGAGTTTTATCTATTGGCAGAACAACAGATTCCCCCTTACGCTGATTATGAAGATTTTCCGCAGATTGAGAATGGAGTGGGTTTAATCGCCCAATTCCAACATCAGGCTGTGGAAGTTTTGCTGGAAGCTGAAAGGTTAAAGTCAGATAAAATAACCATAGTCACAGGGTGCCTGTTTTATGATAAATTGATTGAATTTGCTGAACAGTTCAGTTTGCAAACAGGAGTTGATCTGCAGGTTGTTGCAATTCATAATAATTTTTTTGGCCGGGATATTACTGTGACGGGGTTGATAACGGGTCAAGATCTCTTGCAGCAACTGCAGAATATTTCCCTTGGAGATGGGCTCCTGATCCCTGATATTATGTTAAAAGATGGTGGACAGTTGTTTCTTGATGATATGAATATTGAAAAAATTAATGATTCTCTACAGGTTCCAGTGATTGTTGTTGAAAGTTCCCCGTGGGGAATTCTTGACGGTGTAGAATCCATCGCGGACGATACGGTTGAAATTATCCATTTATAAGAGACTGTCATGAATAAACCACCTTTGACTCCTGATCCGGCAGATACTTCATCTCCCCCTGTTTCCATGACTGATTCAGTTAGCAGCATGATTGAATGGTTGCGTGGGCGGGGGAAAATTCTGATTGTTTGTCATGACAACCCTGACCCGGATTCCATTGCTGCTGCTGTAGCGTTACGCCATCTCATCCTGATGAAAACCGGTCAGGACGCAGTTCTTTCTTACGGTGGGGTGATTGGTCGGAGCGAAAACCGCAAGATGGTTGAACTTCTGGAAATCACCCTGGTGCCGATTTGCGAGCTCAATCTCACTCAGTTTGCAGTCGTTTGTGTGGTGGATACCCAACCGGATGCGGGAAACAATTCTCTCCCACCCGGGCAACCGGTTCATCTGGTGATTGATCACCACCCACCCAAAAAAAAACATGCTGATATTTTCTGGATTGATATTCGTGAGGAATATGGTGCTTCTGCAACCATTCTTTATGAGTATCTCAATAATCAGGAGGTGTCGATTAATACAAAGCTGGCAACCAGTTTGTTTTATGCAATTAAATCGGAAACTCAAGATCTGGGACGTGAATGGTCAAAGGCTGACCGCGAGGCCTACTTAAAACTGCTCCCCCTTTCAAATAATCAGATTCTTTACGATATTATTCATCCTCAGGTTTCACGCAACTATTTTTCAACTTTTGCTACAGCACTGAAAAATGCGCGGATTTATGGTGAAATGTTGGTTTTTAATTTACACAAGGTTGAAAACCCCGACCTTGTTGCTGAATTAGCCGATTTTTTATTGCGTCAACAGGGGGTCAATTATGTTCTGGGTATGGGTTGGTTCAATACAACTCAAATACTCTCAATGCGCTCTCTTAACCCTGAAGCAAAGCTCGGATTAGTTATTCAGGAAATGGTCGCCGGAATTGGTACCGCAGGGGGGCATGGGATGGTTGCCGGAGGACAGGTTCGTGATATTGGCGAGGATGAACAAGCTCAGCAAGATTTGGAACAACTGCTTATTGAGAGAATGTTCCATGCCCTCAATGTGACACAAAGCCCGGCTGAACCACTTATCTGAGTATAATTTTTATAGTATCCCATCGATTGACAGAACCTTGAATGCTGGGCTAGTGTCTGTCCGGAAAGTCTGGATGGTAGAGGATGAACCACTGGTTAGGTATTTGGCAATTTTAGCCCAGTTTTTCAGAGAGTTATTATGCGTTTTTTCATTGTTCTTATTTGTCTGTTGCTACCGTTAGATTCGGCAATTGCTGCTGTTGATATCGCTTTACGTGGCAAGGATCCGGTCCGTCTGGAGGATGTTTATCAGCAACAGGGGATCCCTTACATCGCCATCGAAGATGCTCTAGGTGCCGTTGGATTGACGGGGCACTGGAACTCAATTTCACATAGTTTTCGGATCAGAACCAAACATGGCTGGGCAGAAATTTCACCAGCGAGTCAGTTCTTAAAAATAGCGGGTGAATATTACCCTTTAAAGGAGAAACCACGCTTTATTGATGGTCGTCTCCGGGTCACCGATAGCTTCATTCTCAATCAGTTGGCACAATTGACCGGACGATCAATCTATTTCCGCAATCTTGATCCTGATATTGACAATGCTCCAGCCCGGGAAATAAGTAATTTAGAAAAACTTTTTGCTTTTTTCCTGAATAAAAAAACCACAAAAAATGGACCGTTGATTCGCGCTGTTGCTATCGACCCAGGACATGGGGGTCTGGATACAGGCGTGATTGCTGCGACGGGATTCAAGGAGAAGCAACTCAATCTGGAGGTTGCAAAAAAACTGGCAAAACAGTTAAAAATGAAACTGGGGATTCCTGTCTATTTAAGTCGCGATGGAGATTATGAACTGACCATGGAGCAACGGCTCCAGGCTGCATCAAAAGAGGATGTTGACCTCTGGATTCTATTACATGCTCAGGCGACTTTTTCTCCACAGCAAAAGGGGGTTACACTGTTTATCCGGGCAGATGAAATGACCCGGAATGTTCCAGCCGAGGGTGTTGAGGAAACGACCGAAAGTGATAGTTTGATTCTGGCCAAAAAGCTGTCTTTAGCGCTGCAGGAGAGTGCTATTGAGGTTCGTGGCATCTATTCATCATCACGATTGTCTCTGGGGCGTGGTAATCTGCCGACCGTACAGATTGAGCTCGGGTTCTTAAGTCATCAGGAAGAACTGCAACAGCTGCAAAGTTCAGACTATCAAGATAAAATCGTTCAGGCACTTTTCACCGGTATCCACCGTTACGCCAAATTATCCAAGGAGAAAATAGAGAGTGTTAAATAATCATCAGCGTCTTAA
>JAOZQF010000145.1 GCA_029932345.1 Desulfuromusa sp.
AACCGCTCTCATATAGAGACCATGGAGATCATCTCCTACATTCACCATCGGATTACCCGGCGTTGCTATGAGCTGGTTCTGCAAGAGATGAAACGGCACGGTCAAAATCCTCCAGATATCAAAGTCTGCTTCATTATTATGGGGAGTGGTGGACGTAAAGAGATGTTGCTTGGTCCGGATCAGGATAATGGTTTCATCTACGAAGATTTTCCCGATGAGAAAATCGCCGAGGTGGATGCCTTCTTTGTCCCCTTTGCCGAAAAACTCGTTGCAGCACTTGCCCGGATCGGCTACCCCCGCTGTGCCGGACATGTCATGGTCAACAACCCGCTCTGGCGCGGTCGGCTGAAGGATTGGCAAGCCAAAGTTACCGACTGGATCAGAGTCCCAGAGGCTCAGAAAGTACGCTATTCTTCGATCTTTTTTGATTTTATGCCGGTTGCCGGTGAAGCATCATTGTGTCAGGCACTGCGGAAGATCGTCCATCAGGAAATCAAAGAACATCCTGTTTTTCTCTACCATATGATGGAGTTAGATTTCAGACATAAGGTTCCACTGAGCTTGATTGGTCGCTTCTCGCTAGACAAGGAGAAGAAACACAAGGGGACGTTATCTATCAAACAGGCAGGTAGCATTTTTATTGTCGATTGTGTACGGATGTTTCTCCTCGAACGACAAGTGGAAGCGACAACCACGATAGAACGTCTTGATCAACTGGTTAAACTCAAAATTTTCAATCCGGAGACTGCTGAACATATCAAGGCAGCGTTTGAGGCGTTTACCTTTTTACGCTTGCGTAATGAGATCTCTCTGATTGATCAAGGGAAATTCCCGTCCCACTATCTGAATCCTTATGACTTGACAAAAAATGAACAGGATATCCTCAAAGAGGCCTTCCGGGTCGCCAGTAAACTTCAAGATTCTGCCAAGAGACATTTTTCCAAAATTGTCAGTTAAAACCAGATCGCCTATGTCCCCCATCCCTCTCCGAAAGATAGGTCGGTAGCAATTAATAGATTGCGAAAAATACTGTTTAGATTAAAATGGTGAGATCATTAGAACGCTGTTCTGAGCAGACTAACTTTCAGGTGAAACGGGTATGACAAGAAAAGAAGAATTACAGGCTTATTGGAAGCAGAATGTTACATACATCACTATACTGCTGATGATCTGGTTCGCAGTTTCCTACCTCTGCGGAATTGTTTTTGTCGATCAACTTGATAATATTAAAATATTTGGTTTTCCTTTGGGCTTCTGGTTTGCCAACCAGGGAGCCGAAGTGATCTTCTGCCTGCTGATTGTTGTCTATGTCCGACTGATGAATAAACTTGATCGTAAATATGATGTTTATGAAGACTGATGCTGTCACTTTTTTCGACACTCGGTCTGATGCTTGTGCAAAGAGTCCGGTAATGGGGGAGTTCCACCAATGAGTATTGCAACCTGGACCTGGATTCTTGTTGGCGTGACGTTCGCTATCTATATCATAGTTGCGATCCGCGCCCGAGCCGTATCGACAGGTGCCTTCTATACGGCAGAGCGGACCATCCATCCGGTTCTAAATGGCATGGCAACCGGCGCTGACTGGATGTCTGCGGCCTCATTTATCTCTATGGCAGGGGTGATCTCCTTCATGGGGCGTGATGGCTCCATCTACTTAATGGGCTGGACCGGTGGGTATGTTTTACTGGCCATGCTGTTGGCTCCCTACTTACGTAAATATGGGAAATTCACTGTTCCAGAATTTATAGGTGATCGCTACTATTCCCAAAGTGCCCGAATTATCTCTCTCATCTGTGCTATTTTTATCTCATTTACCTATGTCGCAGGGCAAATGCGTGGAGTCGGAGTGGTTTTCTCACGCTTCCTCAATGTTCCCATCAATACCGGTGTTGTGATCGGGATGTGTATCGTATTTATTTACGCCGTCCTCGGGGGGATGAAAGGGGTCACCTACACGCAGGTTGCCCAGTATTGTATTTTGATCATTGCCTATATGATTCCGGCTATTTACATCTCTATCATGTTGACTAACAATCCAATTCCCGCGTTTGGATTCGGCAGTACCATCAGTCCCGGGGGTGCAGAGATTCTCCAGGATCCGTCAACCCAGGGAAGATATCTACTTGATGTTTTGAACGGCATTCACAAAGATCTGGGATTCAGTGAATATACCTCTGGGGTCCGACCTAAAATTGATCTATTTTTCATTGTTATCGCTCTGATGGTCGGCACTGCCGGGCTTCCTCATGTGATCATCCGGTTTTTTACTGTCCCCAGAATCAGAGATGCTCGTGCCTCAGCAGGTTGGGCGCTGTTTTTTATCATTCTCCTCTACACTGCGGCCCCCGCTGTTGCGGTCTTTGCGCGAACAAATTTCATCAAAACAGTTCACAATGTCCATTATGAGCATGCACCACAGTGGTTTAAAAACTGGGAGTCAACCGGACTGATTGCCTGGATCGATAAAAATGGGGATGGAATGATGCAGTACGGCCCCGGGAAGGCGATCACAGGAAAACCTAAATATACTGGAAAAACCGGCAACCTTGGTCAGGCACTGGTTTCAAATCTTGTCACCACCGATCCAAATGAACTTTATGTTGATCGTGACATTATGGTTCTGGCCAATCCTGAAATTGCCCGACTCCCTAACTGGGTCATTGCCCTGGTTGCTGCCGGTGGATTAGCCGCTGCACTCTCGACAGCGGCAGGGCTGTTGCTGGTGATCTCCGCATCCATCTCCCATGACCTGATGAAAGGGGTGCTGATGCCCAGCATGTCTGAAAAAGGGGAGTTAATGTGGGCCCGTTGTGGTGCGGCAGGAGCGGTGGTTATCGCCGGACTGTTTGGAATCTTCCCACCCGGCTTTGTTGCTCAAGTGGTTGCCTTCGCCTTCGGTCTGGCAGCAGCCTCATTTTTCCCCGCCATCATCATGGGTATTTTCAGCAAAAAAACCAACGTCTATGGGGCAATGACCGGGATGATTGCCGGCATCGGCTTTACCACCGCCTACATTGTTTATTTCAAGTTCATCAACCCGGGAGCCAACAGACCGGCAAACTGGTGGTTTGGCATTTCTCCCGAAGGGATCGGCGCCGTCGGTATGATCATCAACTTTGCGTTGATGCATGTCGTTTCGAAAGTCACTCCGGAACCACCGCAGAAGATTCAGGATCTGGTAGAAAAATTACGTTACCCGGTCGAAAGGGTGGCAGGTGAAAAAAAGATATCGACTGATGCGCGTAAACCCTATTGAGAGGATTTCAGATCAAACTTTTGAATCCCCCTCAATCCCCCTTTTTCAAAGGGGGAGGCTAAATAGCTCCCCTCTTTGGCAAAGAGGGGTTGGGGGAGATTTTTTATATCAGATCCACAAAACAGCCCCTGAAAGCAATGACTTTCAGGGGCTGTTTTATCAACTACAATACTGTGCTGGTTTGCGTCGTAAATCCCTTAAAGAAGTTTTTTTACGGCATCCAAAGCAGCTGCATAGTTGGGTTCTGCTGTCACTTCCGGCACCAGCTCAACATAAACCACCTTGTCATTTTCATCGATAACATAGACGGCCCGTGCCAGCAATTTCAGATCCTTGAGCAGCAATCCGTAATTCAAGCCAAAGGAACGATCCTGATAATCGGACAGAGTCTGAACCTTGTCAATCCCGGCATTACCACACCAGCGTTTCTGTGCAAACGGAAGATCAACACTGATCGTATAAACAACAACAGAATCTGGAAGGTTGGCAACATCCTGATTAAACTGGCGAGTCATAGCGTCACACACCGGAGTGTCCAGGGAAGGAACGACTGCGACCAGCCGAATCTTGCCAGCTGCAGTTGCTAAAGTCACCGGCTGCAGACCATTGTCAACAACACGAAAATCAGGGGCCATATCCCCAACCTTAACTTCTGAACCGAGTAAGGTTGCCGGATTGCCTTTGAATAAAACTGCTGCTTCACGTTCTGGATAACCACTCATTGTATCGCTCCTCTATTTGTTTGATGTAAATATCTGACTAATTTAGTTATCTATTCTACATCACCTGCACTAGCTGTCAATCAAAAAATAGCAGAAAAGAAAAACCCCGCCACAAACAGTTGTGACGGGGTAAAAGAACACGGTATTAAATAATCAACTACTTCTCTTGAGGTGGCACAATAGTCACGGCACGATGGGTTTTACGGAGAATTTTCTCTGCAACACTGCCGAGGAAAGCATAATGTAACTTCCCCTTACTGTGGCTACCAAGAACAATCATATCAGCATCCAGACGATCAGCA
>JAOZQF010000029.1 GCA_029932345.1 Desulfuromusa sp.
TTCAGGGGTGAAGGCATACATATAGTATGTCGAAGTCCTGAAAAAACGCTGCAACACCGGAGAGCGGACTTTTTGCAACGCCATCACTTTTTACTTGTTAAGGAAAATAAGATGAAAAAGACAGCAAGATTAGAAAATTTCCCGATTATGATGTTCTCTATCGTTATGGGACTATCTGGACTGAGTATTGCCTATCAAAAAGCTTCACATCTCTTCCACTTTACCCGTCTTATCCCTAATTTGCTCGCTGGTTTGACCAGTGCGGTATTCGTCGCAATTGCAATCACTTATGTTGTTAAATATTTTAAGTATCGGGCTGAAGTTAAAGAAGAATTTTCCCACCCGGTCAGAATGAATTTTTTTGCCGCTATCCCGATATCATTACTCTTGATGTCGGTCATGTATCAAGAAATAAATCTTCAGGTTGCGACCTCGTTATGGTGGGTCGGGATGTTGTTACAGGCCTATCTGACTCTATATACAATCAGTTTCTGGATTAACCGGAATCTTGAGATTCAATATTCTAATCCAGCCTGGTTTATTCCGATTGTTGGCAATGTCCTGGTTCCCGTCGGGGGCGCTGATATCGTCAACCGTGATTTTCTGATGTATTTTTTCGCTGTCGGGATTTTTTTCTGGATCATATTGCTGACTATTATATTGAACCGAATCATTTTTCACCATGTTCTTGCTCAGAAATTTATGCCAACTCTGTTCATATTTATTGCTCCCCCGGCGGTCGGAACCATATCCTATGTCAAGGTGACGGGTGAATTTGACCTGTTTGCCAGCTTTTTGTTCAATATCGGTTTGTTTTTTACTCTATTGCTATTATTTATGTACAAAAACTTTATCAAGCTTGAATTTTTTATCTCCTGGTGGGCTTTTACTTTCCCATTAACTGCGATGACCATTGCTTCTATGCTGGCACATCATATGACCGGATCTATCTTCTGTTACTACACTTCTATCGGTTTACTTGTTCTATCAACCTGTGTGGTTGTTTTTGTCGCCTATAAGACCGTTTATCACATGCTGAAAAAGGAAATTTGTGTCATGGAATAGGGCTAAGCTCACCCGCTGGTTGCCAATGGGTGAGCTTTTTTGATCTGGCTGTGAAATCGGTTTTTATACGTGTTTTTCACGTAGCAACCGTTTGTTTATCTTGCCAACACTGGTTTTATCAATGGCTTCAACAAACTTGAATTTCAGAAGAACCAGTTGTTTGGAGATCATTCCCTTGTCAATGAAACCACGGATATGTTGAAGAAGCTCTTTCTCGTTGACCTCTGATTCCGGTTTTTTGACCACCAGTGCCAGTGGTTTTTCTCCCCACTTCTGATCAGGAACTCCGATGACCGCAACTTCACCAACAGCTAAATGGATCGCGAGCAGATCTTCTACTTCCAGCGAGGAGACCCATTCTCCACCGATCTTGATGACATCTTTAATCCGATCGGTAATTTTTACATAATTATTCTTATTTTTGTTTGCGACATCCCCCGTATGTAAGTAGCCACCACGCCAGAGATTTTCAGAATTACGCTGATCTTTCAAATAACCTTGTGTCAGCCATGGTGTCCGAACCACAATCTCTCCGACACTTTCACCATCTGCGGGGATCTCTTCCATCTCCTCATCAACAACTTTAAGGTCGACCAATGGGAGTGGCCGGCCGGTTTTGCAGCGGATTTCCAGCTCATCATCGGTGCCTAAATCTGCTTCGGTAACGTGAGCCAGCGTCAGGATCGGGCAGGTTTCCGACATCCCATAGCCGGTATACATATCAATCCCCTTTAGCATGGCGGTTTGACACATCGCTTTAGGCAGTGCTGCTCCACCAATCAAAACCTTCAAGTGTGACAGATCGATCTCATTGAAGAGGGGGTGACTCATTAACAGGTGAAAGATCGTTGGGACGCAGTGAGAAAAAGTCACCTTCTCTTTATCAATCAGCTTGAGCAGCACCTCTGGAGTATATTTTCCGGGATAGACCTGCTTGATTCCCATTGCTGTTGCGATATAGGGGACTCCCCAGGCGTGAACATGAAACATCGGGGTCATCGGCATGTAAACATCCTGCTGATGGAACCTCCCTTGATTAACTACGGTTCCTAATGCTGCCATCCCGGTGATGGTATGGAGAACCAATTGCCGGTGGCTGAAATAGACCCCTTTCGGCATCCCGGTGGTGCCGGTGGTGTAGAAGGTGGTTGCCCGGGTATTCTCATCAAAATCAGAAAAATCAAAATGGTCGTCGCTTTCTGCTAATAAAGCTTCATATTCTCCGGCAAAGGTCAAAGATGTTTCCGGTTGCTGCTGCCCGTCCTGAAGAAGGATGTAGCCTTTGACGGTGTCGATACGTCCTTTGATTTGCTCCAATAACGGCAGGAACTCTTCATTGACCAGGATGTAATCATCTTCTGCATGATCGATGGTATAGAGAATCTGTTCTGGAGAAAGACGAATATTGACTGTGTGCAAAACCGCACCAAGCATTGGTACGGCGTAAAAACATTCCAGGTAACGATGGCTGTCCCAGTCCATCATCGCGACCGTATCGCCAGCTTTGACTCCCAGTTTTGTCAGGGCATTAGCCAGCTTGCAGACACGTTGACGAAATTCGGCATAGGTAAAGCGAGCTTGGTCACGGTAAATGATTTCCTGCTGCGGATCATTCACTGCCGGAGATTGCAACAGGTTCTTAATCAATAGTGGGTAGGTATAGGCTGATTCGGTGCGCTGGATTAGATTATTGGACATTGGTTGACCTCCTGGGTGTTTTTGACCTGCATCAATAGTTAGATCAGGCAGTTGGAAAATAAGACTATACGATGATGATTGCTTGATGCAAGAATTGTTACTTGTGAAGGTGGTTTTTCAGCGATAATATATCACTGGAGGTTGAAAATGAAATTACCCGCACCTTTGATTAAAGGAATATTGCTGCGCCGCTATAAGCGTTTTTTCACTGACGTTGAATTATCGGATGGTACGGTCGTTATTGCCCATACACCAAATACTGGAAGTATGAAACAATGCGCGATTGCCGGTTATCAAGTCTTGATTTCCAAAACCGATAATCCCAAGCGTAAGTTAAAATATACTCTGGAACTGATCAGAATTGGTGACCACTGGGTGGATACCCACACACAGAGAACCAACCGAGTGGTTGAGGAGGCTTTACGTAACAATAAAATCAGATCTTTGGAAAATTTCCAGGTGCAGCCGGAATATAAGTTCGGTGAAAGTCGGATCGATTTTTATCTGCAGAAAGATGATGACCAGGTTCTCCTTGAAGTGAAAAATGTAACTCTGTGTTGCAATGGGACCACCGCCTGTTTCCCCGATGCGGTCACGACTCGCGGGCAAAAACATTTACGTGAACTGCTTGCAGCTAAAAAACTGGGGTATCGGGCGGTCATCTTCTTTCTGGTTCAGCGTGCTGAAGCACTAGAATTTTCTCCGGCTGATGATATTGATCCTGAATATGGTAGATTGCTACGTGAAGTTGTTGCCGGTGGGGTTGAAACGATGGCTTATAAAACCATCGTGACACCGGAGGAGAACCGGGTAGGGGAGCAGATCTCTGTGGTTCTGTGAGAATGTTTTATACCACAGAGTCACGGAGGCACTGAGAAAAACAATGAGAGCGTAAATCATGGAAAAATATGTTTATGAGGAATTGACAGAGTGTATTATTTCCGCGGCAATTGAAGTGCATAGAAATTTAGGACCAGGACTACTGGAATCCGCTTATGAGCAGTGTTTGTGTCATGAATTGTATCTACGCGGTATAAAATTTCAAAGACAAAGATCCTTGCCTCTTGAATATAAAGGGATCAAGCTGGATTGTAGTTACCGTTTGGATATTCTGGTGGAAGGGCAAATAGTCATTGAACTTAAAACTATCGAAAAAATTCTTCCGGTACACCAGGCACAGCTTCTAACTTATCTAAAACTATTGCCAGCCAAGGTTGGGTTGATTCTTAATTTTCGAGAAGCCAGGCTCAAGGATGGAATATGTCGTTTAGTTTTGTGATTAAGTTTTTCCTCTGTGTCTCAGTGCCTCAGTGGTGAGTATGAATTTATGCGTACAGTCGGACTGATTACCGAATATAACCCTTTCCATAATGGCCATCTGCATCACCTGCGGGAAAGTTTACGTGTTACCGGGGCCGATGTCTCTGTCGCGGTGATGAGTGGACATTTTCTGCAGCGTGGCGAACCCGCTCTGGTAGATAAATGGGTGCGGGCAGAGATGGCGTTGACAGCCGGAGTTGACCTGGTTGTTGAACTACCACTGCCCTGGGCTGCCAGCAGCGCACCCGATTTTGCCCGGGGGGCGGTGCAGGCTTTGGACGCTCTTGGTGTTGATAGTCTCTGCTTTGGAAGCGAGGTGGGGGAAGTCGAGCCATTGCAACATTGTGCAGATTTTCTGTATGACCACGATTCTATAGTTGCTCAGAAAACGTCAAAATTGCTCCGTCAAGGGATGAATTATCCACAGGCGAGAGCCCAGATTTTGACTGAATTATTGCCTGAAGAACTCGATTCTGCAGCACTGGCTGCCCCTAATAATATCCTTGGGATCGAATACCTTAAAGCTCTGCAACAGATTGAGAGCACTATCCAGCCAAAAACAATCAAAAGAATTGGAGCCGGTTATCACGATACCAAAATTGGCTTGGATGGAATTGCCAGCGCAACCGGGATTCGAAAAAAACTAGCGGAAGCCGAGCCGATTGGTGATCTGCTTCCCGCGGCAGTATCGCAACTACTGCAGCGGGCAGTGGCTGCGGGGGGGATTTTTTCTGCTGATAATTATTTCCGGTTGCTATTGGCGCAAGCTTTCCGGAATCCTGCAGAAGTGGTTAACTTCTGGCTGGTGGAGAATGGGATAGAAAACCGTTTGCTCAGTGCTGCGGAAAATTCATCGTCTCTCGAAGAATTGTTGGTTGGTCTCAAATCGAGGCAGTTAACCCGGACCCGTATTCAGCGGATGCTGGTTTCACTGTTGCTGGGGATGGATAAAAAAGTTATCCCACAATTATTTTCTGTCGGCCCACGTTATCTGCATTTGCTGGCAGTCAGTGAACAGGGGCGGCAGTTTCTGGCATCCAGTCGTAAACAGAGAAAAATCCCCCTGGTTCAGAATTTTTCCCGTGTTTATGCGCTGCTCAAGCGTTACTATGGTGCCGAGTCGATAGAATATAACCTTGCTTCGCAACAGTTGGAATTGGAATTGCGTGCAACCAGAATCTATACGTTGCTGTTGCATAAATATTCTGGAAACATGAGAAATCGGGATTTTTATGAGCAGCTAAAAACAGAAGTATCTTTCTGATCAGGAGTCAAAAATGGCAGAAACAAAGATTACCCGGGATATGAAAATCGAACAATTGGTAGAATTGAAAGAGGATGCTGTCGGTTATCTATTTCATAAAAATATCCGCTGTATTCGTTGTGGTGAACCGGTTTGGGATACGATAGAAGAGGCTGCACGGAAAAAAGACTATACCGAAGCTGAAATAGATCAGCTACTTGATGATCTCAATCGGCTCAGTTAGCAGTCATCACTTTTGAGGGAGAAGGAGAGCCAATAAAAAAAGTGGGACTGAATAACTTCAGCCCCACAATTAACTTTTGGTAAATTAACCACCCTTATCCACCAAACATCTTCATCATACTTTTCATCTGTTCCTCCATTCCCGCAGGTGCTTTTTGTTGATCGTCCTGTTGTTCTGGTGGCTGGTTGCTGTCCATTTCAGGGTTGAGCTGCTTGTCTTCAAGAAGGCTTTGAATTATCATTTTTGCCTGATTCCTGGCAACTTCGTCACTTTCAGATGAATATTTGATTTTGACCCCGGCAGGGACCATGAATTTATCTGCCGGGACAGAAGTTTTTTTGATTTCAGTTGCCTTTTCCTTGAATTTCATTCCCATCATGTTTGATTTAGTTTTTAGTGGGAGACCGATCCCGCTTATAGAGTAGACAGTTGTTCCCATCATCGTAATCTTGTCACAGTTATAACCAAGAATTTTCTTGGCATTTTTTTCCACCTGACCGTCCATCCCCGCTACGAACGAAATTCCAAATTCTTCTACATTGGCGGCAACCTTCTTCTGATCTGCTGCCGAGAGTTTGTTAAATTCCTCAATCAAATATTTTTCTGGGTTGACCTGTTTCATGCCCGTTTTATCGTTCAGGTCAATGCTGTAAACCCATTCGCGCGTGGTGATGTTGAGTGTGCTTTCCTGATTACTCATTCCCATTATTTTTGTTGTCGCGTTTCTGAATAAGGCAGATGTTTTTCCGTAATCTTTCAGATATAAAGTTGAAGATCCGGTTTGCGTACCGCTGATTTTATAAGAAATTATGGCTTCCTTAAATGGTAACTTTTGTTCCCATGGACTGGTTTCTTTCGCCAGGGCAGCAGTACTTAGCACCATTATAGTTAGTAAAATAAGTAAATTTTTCATTTTTACTCCACAATCAGATTTGGTAGTTCATCGGTATCATCGTGCTTGCGTGGAAAGTGCTCCTGCAATAGTTCCCCGCAGCGTTCAATGGCTTGGCAGGTTGCCGTGCAAGCCTCTCCCGATTTCAATCCGGCAATAATGGTCTCGACAATCTCTTCCCAGGTATGTTCTGGAACTTTCTCATTGATACCACTATCCGCCAGAACCTGAACCCGATGCTCAAAGAGGGAGATCAGAATTAATACTCCGGTTCGGTCGCGGGTTTCGTGGAGTCCTTGTTCAATAAAACTGACCAGCGCTTTTTCTTTCACCTCTGCCGTTAATTCATCAGGATGAATCAGTTTGCGTTTAATGTCTGGCAGGTTGCGGATCAGTTGTTGAAAAACAAAAAATGCGACAATAAAGATGGGTAAAAACCACCAGATCGATTCCCCACCAAACCACCAACTAATCAGTAATCCCGTCGCCAAAGCCAGTGATCCCCCGCCGATCAGTTCAGCACGCGGGTAGTCGTATGAAGAATCGACCACCATCGGCACGATTTCACCGCTGGTTTTTGCTTCTGCTTCTTTGACAGCGGCTTCTATTTTTTTCTGTTCTTCCTTAGAAAAGAACTCGTTTGCTGATTTCATAATTGACCTTTTTTTACCACAGAGGCACTGAGACACAGAGAATGAGCCCTGTTTTTATGTTTATAAGATTTATGACAATAAAGCTTTTAATCAGGATTTTCCTCAGTGTCTCTGTGACTCTGTGGTAAATCGAACCAAACCGAACTAGTTAAATTTACCACCCACCCGAAGCACCACCACCTCCGCCAAAGCCTCCACCACCAGAGAATCCGCCGCCTCCACCAAAGCCTCCGCCGCCACCCATAAAGGGGCCAAGGAAAAAAATTCCTCCACCGCGGCGACCACCACGTCGTCCACCGATTCGGCCAAGTAAAGGTCCCAGGAAAAGGAACAGAAAAATAAATCCAAATGGATTACTTTTTTTCTTCTGTTGGGTTTTGCCGGTTCCGGTGTATTCCCCGCGCACTGCTTGAGCTATCCCGACAACGCCGGCAACGATTCCACCATCAAAATTCCCCTGTTTGAACTGTGGTGAAATTTCATTATCAACAATTCGTCCGGCGAGCAGGTCGGTCAGGCGACCTTCAAGCCCATAGCCAACTTCAATCCTGATCTTTTTCTCAGCTTTGGCGACCAGTAGCAGGGCTCCATTATCTTTGCCTTTTTGACCAATTCCCCAGCTTTCAAGGACCCGAAGAGAGTAATCTTCCAGAGATTCTCCATCGAGTGTTGGGATTGTTAATACGGTGATCTGTGTCGAGTCACTTTTTTCAAAATCACGGAGAAACTGTTCCAGTTTCAGTTTAACCTGCGGTGAGATAATAGCAGCGTTATCATTTATATAGCCCGTTGGTTTGGGGATCTCCAGCGCTGCCGCCATTGAACAGGTTAGTAGCAGAATAATTAAAGAAACCAATAACTGACGCATCAGAATGTCACCTTTGGAGCGGTTGCTGCTCCAGCATCGGCCTTAAATACTTCCTTGCGCTCAAGGTGGAGCAGAAAATTATTGGTCAAGTTGTTGGGAAAGGTTCGGATTGAGGTATTGAAGGTTTTGACCGCAGAGTTATAGCGCTGACGAGCCACATTGATCCGGTTTTCAGTCCCTTCCAGTTGATGTTGAAGATCGCGAAAATTCTCGCTGGCTTTCAGATCGGGATAGCGTTCAACCACGACCAACAGGCGGGACAGTGCACCGGAAAGAGCCCCCTGTGCCTGTTGAAATTGTTGCATCGCAGCGGGATCGCCCAATTTATCTGCAGATATCTGGGTCTGACCAACTTTAGCTCGGGCGTTGGTGACTGCCATTAAAGTCTCTTTTTCATGGGTAGCATAAGCTTTGACCGTTGAAACCAGGTTCGGGATCAAGTCAGCACGCCGCTGATAGGTTGCTTCAACATCTCCCCAGGCAGAAAAGACCGCCTCTTCGTTTTTCTGGATTGAATTGTAACCACAACTGCTGAGAAACAGGGTGGTGCAAAGTAAAATAACTAAAGTGCTGATCTTCATTGTTTTTCTCCTGATGTTTTTTTATTTGGGTTATTTTGCAGCGAGAACTATAGCACAGAACGAGTGAATAAGTTCAGGGGAGCTTCAGAATCGTCTATAGCTGCGAGCCAGGAGGGACTTCCATTGGTTTTGATACGAGTTAAATGACTTGACTGCTGTACCCGGTTGGGTATAAGTGCCTCTATCCGTGAATTGTTATTTTTGAAGGGGTTGGACACCTATGTACTCTAAAAAAACTTTTAAAGCCCCGGCTAAAATAAATCTTTGTTTGCATGTGTTGGGGCGATACGCCAATGGCTATCATAAGCTTGCCATGGCCATGCAGCGGGTTGATCTATATGATGATATCCAGATCGAATCGGTTCAGCAGCCGGGAATACGCGTTGTTTGCCCCGGGATCCCATCGGCAATGGGTGAAAAGAATATTGCTGCCCTGGCAGCTCAATTGTTTCTTGAAAAAGCTCAGATTAATATCGGGCTCAATATCAATATTAAAAAGCGGATCCCAATAGCCGCTGGTTTGGGTGGTGGCTCTTCGGATGCTGCAACCGTTTTACTTGGACTCTCAGATTTACTTGGGGTTGATCTGGGTGAAGATCAACTCTATGAGTTGGGTCGTTCTTTGGGGGCCGATGTCCCGTTTTTTATATTTCAGAAACCTGCCTGGGCGACTGGAACCGGTACGACCCTTGAGTTGCTACCGAATTTGCCTGAGGTTGCTTACCTGTTAGTTAATCCCGGAATAGCCGTTTCTACCGCTGATGTTTACCGAAGTTTACAGTTGACAAAAGGGGTTGAACTGGCTAACCTTCCAAGGTTTTCTGTTGTGACCAGAGAAGATCTTTGTGCTGCACTACACAACGATCTTGAGTCAGTTACTCTACAGCGTTTTCCACTGATAGAAAAAATTAAGCAACGGTTGCTTGGACTTGGCGCTTCAGGTGCTTTGATGTCCGGGAGTGGATCCACTGTTTTTGGAGTTTATGCAGATTATTCTGCAGCGAGCAGAGCCGCTGAGACGTTGGCAGCGGAGACTGATTGGTTAGTATATCCGGTTCGCCCGATATTAAATTAGGTTTGAGGTTGACAGCAGTAACCAAACTTGGGTAAAACCTGCCGGTTTATTATTTGTCAACTTGCTTTGAGTGATTTTAAAAATTTAATGGGGCATGGCCAAGCGGTAAGGCACCGGATTTTGATTCCGGCATTCCCAGGTTCGATCCCTGGTGCCCCAGCCATTTTTACTGCGAGTAGTGATGAGAAATTTGAAGTCCGGGTTGGTTGAATTTTGCAGCTGGCATAATTCAGCCATTTTGCGTTCTTCCAGCCAGAAAAGGTAGATGCTCTGTGGGTATGATTAAAATTTTTGCGGGTAATTCTAATCAGCCGCTGGCCAATGATATTTGCCAGCACCTGAATGTTTCTATCGGAAACGCTAAGGTCAGGACTTTTTCCGATGGTGAAATTCTGGTGGAGATTGGTGAAAATGTTCGTGGGCGAGATGTCTACGTCATTCAATCCACCTCCTCACCAGCCAACCATAATCTGATGGAACTGCTGGTCATGGTTGATGCCTTAAAGCGGTCATCTGCGGCGCGGATTAACGCGGTTGTTCCCTATTTTGGTTATGCGAGACAGGATCGTAAGGTGGCCCCACGAGCCCCTATTACGGCAAAACTGGTCGCTGATATGATGTCTGTTGCCGGAATTGATCGGCTTTTAACGATGGATCTCCACGCCGGGCAGATCCAGGGTTTCTTTGATATTCCCGTAGACCATCTTTATGCAGCACCGGTGATGCTTGATGAAATTCGTCGGCAGGGTTTTGGTGAATTGATTATTGTTTCGCCCGATGCTGGCGGTACCGAACGTGCGCGTGCATTTGCCAAGCGACTTGATGCCGGACTGGCAATTATCGATAAACGGCGCAGCGGACCTAATGTTGCAGAAGTTATGCATATCATCGGTGATGTGAAGGGGAAAAATTGTTTCATTATTGATGATATGATTGATACAGCAGGAACTCTCTGTGCCGCAGCTTCTGCACTCCAGGAGCAGGGTGCTGCTGATGTTTATGCCTGTGCAACTCACGGTGTTCTCTCTGGTCCCGCTCTACAGCGAATCACCGAGAGTCCACTGAAAAAAGTTTTTGTCACCGACACAATCCCCACTCAAGAAAAACTTACTCAGTGTGATACGTTATGCAGCTTGTCGGTTAGTCATTTGCTGGCGGAAGCAATTCGCCGCACCCATAATGCTGAATCGGTCAGCTCACTTTTTGTATAAAACAGGATTAATTTCCTTAATAATGGAGGATAGATAGATGGCTCAAGTAGAACTGAATGTTGATATTCGTGAGAAAAGCGGTAAAGGTGTTGCCCGAAAGTTAAGAGCGGCTGGGAAATTGCCAGCGGTTGTTTATGGTAAGGGCTTTGAACCAACCACGATTGTTGTGGATCCAAAGGAACTTGAAATCGCTGTTTCCGGTGAAGCTGGATTAAATACTCTGATTACTTTGAAAGGGGTTGCGGCGCTTGATGGTAAGGTTGTTATCCTGAAAGATGCATCAGTTCATCCGATCCGCCGTAATATGATCAGTGCTGATTTATACGCGATCAATCTCAAAGAGAAGTCCACATTCCTGGTGCCGATTAATATTGTCGGGACTGCTGTCGGGCAGACGGAAGGTGGTTCTCTGCAGTTGGTGCGGAATGAGTTGGAAGTTCTTTGTTTGCCGACCGAAGTTCCACAAGCAATTGATATTGATGTCACGGCACTTGAGATTGGCGATACCATCCATATTGAAGAGGTTGTGGTTCCTGGCGGCATTGAGCTCGTTCATGATGTTAACTTTACCGTTATCACCTTGAGTATTATTAAGGAAGAGGTCGAGGAAGTTGATGAGGATGAGTTGGAAGCAGCTGAAGGTGCTGAAGAGACCGAAGATGGTTCCGATGCTGAAGGTGACGAAGCTGCAGCTGAATAACCTTTACGACGGGATTTAGGGTGAAACTATTGGTTGGGTTGGGAAACCCTGGCGATAAATACTCAGCAACTCGACACAACATTGGATTTATGGTGGCTGAGCAGGTTGCTCAGCGTAATCGGATCATATTGAAAAGAAAAGGGTATCAGGGGTTTTATGGGGTTGGCAGGGCTGCAACTTGTGAAACAACTATACTGTTGCCCCAAACTTTTATGAATTGCAGCGGCTCTAGTGTGAATGCCGCCTATCGATCCCTCGGAATTGAGCCGGGGGATTTGATTGTCATCTATGATGATCTGGATCTCCCTTTTGGGCGGCTACGGATCAAGGTGGATGGTGGTCACGGCGGTCATAACGGTTTACGCGATATCGCTGCTGTTTTAGGCTGCAAAGATTTTATTCGGTTGCGGGTTGGTATCGGTCGACCGGAACGGGGTGACGTGACGGGGCATGTCTTAAGTCGATTTACTCCAAATGAACAGAAGCTACTTCCTCAGTTACTTGATACCGCTGCTGAAGCGGTTGAGAAAATACTGTTAAACGGAACAACTGAGGCAATGAATACTTTCAATAATTATAATCTGCTGGATTAACTTTAAACACAAACACAGAGAGGTAAGGTTCGAATGCAACTGCAAATGTGGGCTCCTATCCTGGGAATAATCGGATTTGTGATCGCGATTGTGCTCTACAACATGGTTAAGGCACAACCGGTCGGTGATGAGAAGATGCGCGAGATCTCAGAAGATATCCATGATGGTGCAATGGCTTTTCTCGGTCGCGAGTACCGGGTACTAGCCATCTTCATTGTTGTGGTGTTTATTCTGATTGCTATCGCCATGAATATTCAGACGGCTCTGGCTTTTCTTGGCGGTGCTGTCTGCTCTATGACCTGCGGGTTTATTGGTATGAAAGCAGCGACCCGGGCTAATGTCAGAACCTGTGAAGCTGCTCGTGCTCATGGACAGGCTAAGGCGCTGGAAGTCTCTTTTAACGGTGGTGCCGTTATGGGGCTGGCGGTTGCATCGCTCGGTCTGGTTGGTGTCGGTGTTGCCTATATCTTCTTTGGTGGCAGCCCGGAAACCTCTAAATACATCACTGGTTTTGCTATGGGTGCTTCTTCTATTGCCCTGTTTGCCCGTGTTGGTGGCGGTATCTATACCAAGGCCGCTGATGTCGGTGCTGACCTGGTTGGTAAGGTTGAAGCTGGTATTCCTGAAGATGATCCACGTAACCCGGGTGTCATTGCTGACAATGTCGGCGATTGTGTTGGTGATACGGCCGGTATGGGTGCTGATATTTTTGAATCGTATGTTGGTTCTATTATCGCAACAATGGCAATTGCAGCTGCTGCCAGTCCGGCACTTCTAGCTAAACTGGGTGTTGGTACCGGAGTTCAAGCCAGCGCCATGTTGCTGCCACTGGCTCTGGCAATGATTGGATTGCTTTTTTCCTTCTTGGGGATTGGCTCCATGAGAGTCCTGAAGGGGATAGATCCAGCTAAGGCTCTGCACTATACAACTTTTGTTGCTGCCGGTGGCTTTCTGATTGCAGCTTTTATTTATATCCAGGTCGTTGGTCTTAATACCGGAATATTCTGGGCTATTCTGGCTGGTACCCTGGCGGGTATCGCCATCGGTCAAATCACCGAATATTACACTGCAAAAGGCCCGGTAACCCGGATTGCTGAAGCAAGTAAAACCGGCCCTGCAACCAACATCATCCACGGTCTCGCTGTCGGTCTAGAATCGACGGCTCTGCCGATTCTCATTATTTGCATCAGTATCTTTACCGCGAACTATTTTGCCGGTCTCTACGGTATCGGAATTGCGGCTGTAGGAATGCTGGCAACTGTTGGTGTGACCATGACGGTTGATGCTTATGGTCCTATCGCTGATAATGCCGGTGGTATCTCTGAAATGGCCGGTCTGGGACCTGATGTAAGAAAGATCACCGATGGTCTGGATGCAATTGGTAATACGACCGCTGCAATCGGTAAGGGATTTGCCATCGGTTCAGCTGCTTTAACTGCGTTAGCTCTATTCTCCGCTTATGCAACAACAGTGGGTCTTGAGGTGATCAACCTGATCAATCCGATGGTTGTTATCGGGATGCTGATCGGTGGGGCGCTGCCATTCTTTATGGGTGCTTTGACCATGACCAGTGTTGGACGAGCTGCCGGGGCGATGGTTGAAGAGATTCGCCGTCAGTTCCGTGAGACTCCCGGTCTTCTGGAAGGTAAAGAGGGGGTCAAGCCCGATTCTCAACGCTGTGTTGATATTTCTGCCAAGGCTGCTCTTAGAGAGATGATCCTCCCCGGTGTGATCGCTGTTTCCGCTCCGGTTCTGGTCGGTTTTCTCCTCGGCAAAGAATCTCTTGGTGGGATGCTTGCCGGTGCAACCGTATGCGGTGTTTTGTTGGCACTGATGATGTCAAACGGTGGTGGTGCCTGGGATAATGCTAAAAAGTACATTGAAAGTGGTCAGCTTGAAGGTGAAGGTAAGGGGAGCGATGCTCATGCTGCTGCAGTTATCGGCGATACTGTCGGTGACCCCTTTAAAGATACTTCGGGGCCGGCGATGAATATTCTCATCAAACTGATGAGTGTTGTTGCGCTGGTTATTGCTCCGCTGCTGGTTTGATTATTTAAGTAAGTAACATAGATTGTTTGACCTGATAGCCGGGGCTTTGCTCCGGCTATCGTCATTTTTACAAGGGAAATTTATGGGATTCAAATGTGGCATCGTTGGTCTGCCGAATGTTGGAAAATCGACAATTTTTAACGCAATAACTTCTGCCGGAGCTGAATCGGCAAACTACCCCTTTTGTACGATTGAGCCCAATGTCGGGGTTGTCGCTGTGCCGGATCAGCGTTTGGATAGACTAGCAAAAATTGTAGATCCTAAAGAGATTGTTCCAACCACAATGGAATTTGTCGATATCGCCGGGTTGGTCCGTGGCGCCAGTAAGGGGGAGGGGTTGGGAAATCAGTTCCTTGGCCATATCCGTCAGGTTGATGCCATTGCCCATATCGTCCGTTGCTTTGAGGATGAGAACGTTGTCCATGTTGATGGAGAGGTTGATCCCCTCCGCGATATCGAAGTGATTCAGACGGAACTGAATCTTGCTGATCTGGAAAGTATTGATAAGCGGATTTTGCGAGGGAAAAAACAGGCTAAAAGTGGTGATAAACAGTTACAGCAAGAGCTGCAGGTGTTGGAAAAATTGGCCATTGCTTTAAATGACGGTTTGCCAGCCCGCTCTGTTGCTCTTGATACCGAAGAGCGTGATGCCCTCTCCGAAGTCCATCTGATCACCATGAAGCCGGTTCTCTATGTTGCCAATGTTGCTGAAGATGATCTCGACGGATCCCATCCGTTTGTTCAGAAAGTGTCTGACTATGCCTCTACTGAAGGGGCCGAGATGGTGACTATCTGTGGTAAGATCGAAGCGGAAATTGCCGAGCTTGAGAGTGAAGAAAAGCTCGAATTCTTACAGGAATTAGGGCTTGAAGAGGCTGGGCTTGAGCGGATGATTCATGCCGGATACCGACTGCTTGGTCTGATTACATATTTTACCGCAGGGCCAAAGGAAGTGCGTGCCTGGACAATTTCTGATGGGATGTTGGCACCACAAGCTGCCGGGGTGATCCATACTGATTTTGAGAAGGGTTTCATCCGTGCTGAAGTAACCGGCTACGATGATTATATTAACTCCGATGGAGAGGCAGGAGCCAGGGAAAAAGGGTTGTTGCGCCTTGAGGGGAAGGATTATCGGGTCATTGACGGTGATGTTATGCATTTTCGGTTCAACGTTTAACCAGGACCTGAGTAAATCGCACAAAAATGGAAAAGCCCCCGCTTCAATGCCTTGAAGGGAGGGGCTTTTTTAGTATGGGTAGCTGTCCTTTATGGGCTCCTAGGTATTGTTGTATTACGACTAGAAAAACCGGCTTATAGCGCACCCAAAACGCCTAGTGTCGGGTACTCAGTTTGCATGGCATTAACCTTTTGTTGGCTTGCTGTTAA
>JAOZQF010000146.1 GCA_029932345.1 Desulfuromusa sp.
TTATCTGTACGGTGCTCGGTTTTATTTTGGGAATGATCAGAACAGGTCATAGTGTTATTCCCAGAAGAATCGTTGGTGCCTATGTCGCTTTTGCCCGTGGTACACCCTTTGTTGTGCAGATTTTTATTGTTTTTTTTATCTTTCCTGAATGGGGATTGCAGCTTGATCCTTTTCCTGCAGCACTTGTGGCGATGGCGATTATGGGCTCGGCTTTTATCTGCGAAATTGTTGCCAGCGGGATAGATTCGATCTCAAAAGGGCAGTGGGAAGCTTCCGCTTCTTCGGGTTTGACAAAAATTCAGCAATTGCGTTTTGTCATTGTCCCGCAGGCAATGAAGGTGATTATCCCCCCTCTGGTTGGTCAATATGTTTTGCTGATCAAGGATACATCAGTGGTGTCGGTGATCGGGGTTATGGATTTAACCCGCGTTGGCTGGGTGACGGTGATGCGAATTCCTGAGGGATTGATGGTCTTTGCTCTGGTTGGACTGCTCTATTTTGTTATCTCTTATCCATTAATTCTTCTTTCTAATTATCTGGAAAAGAAAATGGCGATATAGAGGATTTGGTTGATTGGTTGGAAAAAGAGAGGATTGAAGGGAAAATGATTGAGTTTAAAGAGGTAAATAAGTGGTTTGGAAAGCTCCACGTTTTAAATGATATAAATTTATTGGTTTCAAAAGGTGAAGTATTGGTGATCTGTGGTCCAAGTGGCTCGGGAAAGTCCACTTTAATCCGTAGCATTAACAAGCTGGAGCCAATTCAGAAGGGGGAAATCATTGTTAACGGGATGTCTGTTCATAAGTCATCAACCAATTTGACTAAACTTCGTGAAGAGATTGGATTTATCTTTCAACAATTTCATCTTTACCCCCACATGACCGCTCTGCAAAACATTATGCTGGCTCCGGTTAATGTCAAAAAGATTTCCAAACCAGAGGCTGAAAAGATTGCCCGGGAAAAATTGGAACGGGTGGGGTTATCTGAAAAAGCTGATGCCTATCCAGTACAGCTTTCCGGGGGGCAGCAGCAGCGGGTGGCGATTGCCCGTGGATTGGCCATGTCTCCGGAGATTATGCTCTTTGATGAACCAACCTCAGCTCTCGATCCAGAAATGATCGGTGAAGTTCTGGATGTCATGATCGGGTTAGCTTCTGAGGGAATTACCATGTGTGTTGTGACCCACGAAATGGGTTTTGCTAAAAAAGTGGCCGATCGGGTTTTGTTTATGGATGAAGGGAAAATTATTGAAACCGGTAAGCCGGCAGATTTCTTTGATAATCCTCAAACTGAACGTGCGGCCGATTTTATCAGTAAAATCTTGACTCATTGAATTTGATTTCAATGTGAGTTACTTGTTGCTGAAGTCCAACATCAACCATTTAGAGGAGGTAAACTATGAAAAAAATCTGTTTGATTGCATTAGCTTTGATTCTATGTGTCGTCCCGTTCTCTATGGCGAAGACACCAAAAGACACCTTGGTCATGGCGAACAGGCTTGACGATCTGATAACCCTTGATCCGGCTGAAATCTTTGAATTCGCTGGTGCTGAGTATGCAGCTAACACCTATGATCGACTGATTAACTATGATGTTGATGATGTGAGTAAAATCTACGGTGGTATTGCTGAAAGCTGGACAATTTCTGATGATGGTCTGACTTTCCAGTTTAAGATCAGAAAAGGGGCTACTTTTGCCTCCGGAAACAAACTGACGGCTGATGATGTGGTTTTTTCATTGCAGCGGGTTATTATTCTGGATAAATCGCCGGCCTTTATTTTAACCCAGTTTGGTTTTACTTCTGAAAATGTAAAGCAGACGATTGTTAAAGTTGATGATTATACGGTTAAAATGGTGATCAACAAGCCGTATGCTCCAACTTTCTTCCTTTATTGCCTGACCTCAACACTGGGTTCAATTGTTGACAAGGCAGATGTTCTCGCTCATGAGAAGGATGGTGATCTTGGCTATGGCTGGCTGAAAACCAATTATGCTGGATCAGGACCGTACAAGTTCAAGGCATGGAAACCTTCAGAAAGCTTGATTCTTGACAGGAATGACCATTATTGGGGCGATAATGCAAAGCTCAAGCGGGTTTTTATCCGCCATATTCCTGAATCTTCTACTCAGCGCCTACTTCTGGAAAAAGGTGATGTCGATATCGCCAGAAATCTACAACCGGTTGATATCAAAGGTGTGGCTGGCAACAAAAATATTGTTGTACGCAAAAAGGCCAAGGGGGCTGTCTGGTACCTCGGATTGAGTCAAAAGAACAAGTATCTCAAAATTCCACAGGTTCGTCAGGCACTGAAATACCTGATCGACTATAAAGGGATCGAAGGGACCATCCTGAGTGGCAAAGGAACTATCCATCAGGCTTTTCTGCCAAAAGGTTTTCTTGGGGCATTGGAAGAGACTCCGTTTTCTCTCAATGTTGCAAAAGCAAAGGCTCTGTTAAAAGAGGCTGGTCTGGAAAATGGTTTTACGGTGACCATGGATACCCGGAATAGTGAACCAACCACATCGATGGCGGTTGCCATTCAAGGGACGTTTGCTCAAGCCGGGATCAAGCTGGAAATCATTCCGGGTGAAAACAAGCAGACCCTGACCAAATATCGTGCTCGTAACCACGATATCTATATCGGTCGCTGGGGACCAGATTATATGGATCCGCATACCAATGCCGATACCTTTGCCCGCAACCCGGATAACTCAGACGATGCCAAAGCCAAACCTCTGGCATGGAGAAACGCCTGGGCTATCCCTGAGATGACTAAAAAGGCGGATGCCGCCGTTCTGGAAAAGGATGCTGATAAGCGTGCTCAAATGTATCTTGAGTTACAACGTGAGCACCAGCAGGTATCTCCTTTTGTTATCATGTTCCAGGATATCGAAGTTGTCGCTGAAAGGGCGAATGTCAAAGGTTTCATTCTTGGTCCAAGCTTTGACAGTAACTTTTACCAATATGTAACTAAGTAGGGACATCAATGTCTATTCCAGCGGCTGCCTTTCTACTGGTAGCTGCTGGAATATGGCATTTTTAGATGTGAGTACTGATCAATATCCAATCAGGTTGACTGAAATGGGACAAATCCTTACGCAGAGAAATTTAAAAAAAGCTTTAGTTCAAACCTTAAAAATTCTGGTTATGGTTGTGATCACTTTCCTGGGATTGTTGCTGATCACTTTCCTGATTGGCCGGGTTGTCCCAATTGATCCTGTCCTAGCAGTGGTTGGTGATAAAGCCTCCCATGAGGTTTACGAGCGTGCTCGAATTGCCATGGGATTGGATCTCCCCCTTTGGAAACAGTTTTTCATCTATCTGAAGAGCGTATTGCATGGTGATTTTGGAACCTCGGTTTTAACCGCTAAACCGGTATTGGAAGATATCCTGCGGGTCTTTCCCGCAACCATGGAACTGGCTTTTTTTGCCACATTATTCGGTATTTTTGTCGGCATTCCTCTCGGCGTCATTTCAGCTGTCAAACGAGGTGGGCTCCTCGACCATATTTCCCGAGTCGTCGGACTGCTTGGATATTCTTTACCAATTTTCTGGTTGGCACTGTTAGCCCTGATGTTTTTTTACGCCAAGCTTGATCTGCTTCCCGGGCCGGGCCGGGTTGATATTTTCTATGAGGGGATCGTCGATCCTGTCACCGGTTTTTTACTGATCGATTCTGCTTTAGCGCGCGACTGGGAGGTTTTCAGGAACGCGGCGTATCACCTGATCATGCCAGCCATGCTGCTGGGCTATTTCAGTATGGCCTATATCTCCAGAATGACCCGCTCCTTCATGATTGAACAGCTACGCCAGGAATACGTTCTGACCGCACGGGTTAAGGGAGTTCCCGAATGGAAAGTGATCTGGGGGCATGCTTTCGGTAACTGTGCCATCCCCTTGATTACCGTCGTTGCCCTCAGCTTTGGTTCATTACTTGAAGGTTCGGTGCTGACAGAAACGATTTTTGCCTGGCCTGGTCTGGGTCTCTATCTGACCAATTCGTTACTCAATGCCGATATGAATGCAGTACTGGGCAGCACCATTGTTGTTGGAAGTATTTTCCTGGGGGTCAATATTTTTTCAGATTTTCTTTATAAGGTTTTTGATCCTCGAGCCCGTTAATCAGCAATAACTATGGTAAAAAAAGCTTATGACAGATAAACCGGCAATATATAATAGTAGAAAAGAGTGGTTAATGTCTGACGCTCCCGCTTCAGCCTTTCAGGCTGCTTCTGGGCGGGCATACCTTGGCCTCCTGGT
>JAOZQF010000147.1 GCA_029932345.1 Desulfuromusa sp.
ACCTCTTGAACTTCGACTAACTCTAAAGCATAGGTCTCATAACCAACAACGAATGGTAAAAGTTGCTTCATTGTTGCTCTTGCTCCGGACTGATTCCAAGATTGAAGCGACTGACCGAGGTCAATAACTCATCAGCCAGGGTGGAGAGCCGCTGCGAAGCAAAGGTCATCTCTTCCATTGAAGCGGTTTGCTCCTCGGTTGCCGCAGAGACCTCCTCGGTTGACGCGGCATTATCCTCGGTCACCCGGGCAATCTCTTCAATCGCAGCAACGATTGCTTGAGCACCGGAACTCTGTTTTTCAGTCAGATCACGAATACTGATCGACTGGACCTGGGCCGCTTCAGCTTTATCGATAATTTCTTTAAATGCTCTATCAGTAATATCGACCGAGTCCCGACCGGCATCGATGGATTTAACGCTTTCATTCATTGATTGTTGCATTTTCAGACTCTGCTCGCGGGTTGTCTCAATCATCCGGGTAATCTCACCGGCTGAAACACTGGTGCTATCAGCCAATTTACTCACCTCTTCGGCAACCACCGCAAAACCATGACCGTATTCCCCCGCCCGTGCTGCTTCAATCGTCGCATTGAGAGCCAGTAAATTGGTCTTTTGCGCAATGCCAGTGATGACATCGACGATGGTACCAATTTTTTGTACTTGCTCACTGAAAGTAGCAAACATTGCACCACTCTCTTCAACCTGGCTAAGCACCTGTTTCAGATTAGCCAATGCGGTGACCGTCATCTCCTCGCCATGGCGAGCGGAGAGGGTGGTCTTTTCTGCCGACAGTGACAGTCCGCTTGCCGAAGTCGCAACCAGATCAATCTGTTCTGCCATTTCCCGAATAACGTTAGAGGCACGTTCAACCATTTCTGCCTGTGTTTCCGCCCCCCGGCTGATCTGTTCAATCGATCCCGCCACTTCGTGAGCCGTAGCCGTCATCTCTTCAGCGGTCGTCGCTTGCGACAGTGATAACTCGTTAACACTGAGGGAGCTGGTCCGAATTTGTCCAACCAGATTGCGCAAACTGGCAACCACCAGATTCAGAGAGGTGGAAAGATCCTCGGTTTCATCAGAAAACAGCCCTTTGTGCAAACGAACTTTGCGGCTGAGATCTCCATCACTTAATCGTTCAGCTGCCTGGTTTAAAATTTTGAAATTCGTCGCAAATGCCTTGGAAAATATCCAACCGAAAATCAATCCAACCAGGAGTGCACCAATAATGGTAATCCACTGATGGGTCCATAGCGGAATCTGCAGCTGTGGAACCAGCTGGTTCAGAAAAACCACAGAGGCAACAACAAAGATAAATCCAATGACAAACTTGTAACTGATCTCAACGCGCATTTTCTTCTCCTTCAACTTGAGCAACCGCTTCCAGCGGTCACGTCATGAAGCATAAGTCTTAAAATACTTTTCATTTCATCATAATATTCATTTCACTCAAGCCATCCCCATCGAGAAGATAGCTTCCACGGAGGGAGACATTACCGTCCCGATTCATCCACCGCAACCCGCCGATAGATCCTTTCTGCAGGATCAATACAGACAAACAGCTTGCGGCAGGCGAGAGCCATCGTTTCTGCTCTACCCAGAACCAGGTAGCCACCCGGCAACAACGCCGCTGCGAGGATTTCGATAACCTGCTGCTGCTGTGCCCGGGAAAAATAGATCAACACGTTCCGACACAAAATTAAATTTGCCCGGTAAAATGGTTGGTCAGCTAGAATATCGTGGCGAAAAAACTGAACTTGTTCACGAATCTGCTCACTCAACTGGTACTGCTGACCTTTTTCAACAAAAAAATCTGTCAGCATCTCATCAGGAACCCCGCGGATTCGCTCGGCAGGGAAAAATCCCCTTTTGGCTCGGGTCAAAGCTTCCGCACTCAAATCGGTCCCGACAATTGAGAGCAAATCTTCTGCCTGGCGTTGTCTCTGACAGAGCAGCGCAAGAGAATATGGCTCCTCACCATTGGCACAACCAGCGCTCCAAATTCTTAATTTACTCTGGTTACAACGTGAGATATCCAGCAGCTCGGGTAATATTTGTTTTTCCAATACCTGAAAAACACTTCCATTGCGAAAAAATTGCGAGACATGAATACTCAGGGTTGCCAGAAGCTGTTCCTGCTCACGAACATTTTCCCGCAGCAGCTCAATGTAAGCCTCAAGATCATTTGAGCCAACCATCCTGATCCGTGCCGCAAGACGCCGCTTAATACAGAGAACTTTGTACCCTTCCAGATAAAAGTTCTGTTGTTCCCGCAAGATGACAGCTATCTGATCATAAGCAGTATCATCAAGATCGGCGCCAATAAAGGGGGGAGGATGCACCGCCGGTTGTTCCTCAATAATTTCATTCTCCTGACCCAAAAGAGAATCCGGTGCACCTGCAGTACTATCGATATCAAGCAAAATGGTCAAAACCACCCCTCTTGCAGTGGTAAGGTTCACCATCCGCTTGACGAATTCGCAGCCCCGCTTCCGGGTTGATAATCCCAATCTTGGTCACTTTACAATCCGTATCAATTTGCGTATCAAGATCCTTCAAGGGTGAGGTAAAAACTAACTCATAATCTTCACCACCCGCTAAAGCGAGGTCAATCAGGGTAGAATCCCCACTTACGGCTTTCTGAAACGATCGTGACAGGGGGATTTCAGACAAATCAAGTTCGGCGCCAACCCCTGAGGCTTGCAAAATATGTCCAAGATCAGCCAGCAGGCCATCGGAAATATCGAGCATTGCGGTTGCCAACTGTCGCCTTGACAGCTCCTGCCCCAGAGTCACCTGCGGCGATGGCGTATGAAACCGCCCGGCCAGATAGTTATCCGGTTGTTGCTCACTTTGGAGGAGATGGAGCGCCAGAGCACTATCGCCCAAAGTTCCGGAAACATAGATGGCATCCCCATAACTGGCTCCGTCACGACAGATCGCTTCAGCGGTAGCAACAGTCCCCTGAACGGTCACCGAAATCAGCAGAGATCCCGGAGAGAGACAGGTATCACCACCGGCCAGAATTGCGCCATGGATCTTAACCTCTGCCAGAAATCCAGAAATAAACTCTTCGATCTCCCCATCACTCATCTCTTTGGGTCGACCAATGCCTAAAAATAATGATTGTGGGGTTCCCCCCATGGCTGCGATATCACTGATATTAACTGCGGCAGCCTTACGTCCCAGATCGAACCAACTACTCCATTGCCGCTGGAAATGGATTCCCTCAATAAACAGATCGGTGCTGGTCAAGAGATCCTCCCCCTCCTGCTGGGGATGGATGGAGCAATCATCACCAATCCCCTGAGAGAGATGGGAAGAACTCCCCGCTTGCTGTTGAATCCAGCGGATCAATTCAAATTCTTCCAAACCAATTTTGTTATTCTTTTTCATAATTTTTACCTGGCATTAATTTTTATATGCTAATTATTATTATTTTCTCACTTTTTGTCAAGGAAAGCCACTCAAATGATAAAAAAAAGCGGTCAGCACCAGCTGACCGCTCAAATTTATTATATCCAAACCTTCGAATCTCCCCCAGCCCCTCTTTATCAAAAAAGGGGAACTCTTCAACCTCCCCCTTAGAAAAAGGGGGATTGAGGGAGATTTTTTACGTCAGAGCTAAAGCTCTGTTTCTACTCGATCAAACCTTTGGCCCAGCCTGAGTAAAATCAAAATCATCGTTATCGGTGATATATTTCTTGAAGTTTTTAACAAACATTCCAGCCAATTTATTGGCAGTCTGATCAAAATTATCCTTGTCTGGCCAGGCGTTACGCGGATTCAACAACTCAGTGTCAACTCCAGCCAGCTCTTTTGGAATATTTAACTTGAAAAAACGGGTCTGCTCAAACTCGCAATTTTTGATACTTCCATCCAGGATCGCATTGACACAAGCACGGGTTGCCTTGATGCTCATCCGCTTGCCAACACCGTAGCCACCACCAGCCCAACCGGTATTGACCAGGTAGGCGTTAACATTATACTTATCCATCTTTTCACCCAGCAATTTGGCATAAACGGTTGGATGAAGCGGTAAAAAGGCCTCACCGAAGCAGGCGGAAAAAGCAGCCACTGGCTCGGTAATGCCCCGCTCAGTTCCGGCAACCTTGGCTGTGTAACCGGAGAGGAAATAATACATCGCCTGCTCTTTGCTTAATTTAGAAACCGGGGGCAACACCCCGAAGGCATCACAGGTGAGGAAAATAATATTTTC
>JAOZQF010000148.1 GCA_029932345.1 Desulfuromusa sp.
CACTGAGGGGGTTAGCCCCGGCTGACGCGGGGTGGCAAACTTCTCTCGAAACGGGGAGTGGATGGTTGCAATCGGTTCCAGGGGGTAATTGATCATTGCAGTTTTACCCGGGTTCTATTCAATTTATTGGTTCTCCTTGCGGCAGTAGTTTTTTACGGCTGCTTAGCCAGACTCCGCAGAAAACTAATCCACAGGCCAGCCACTGTGACAGGTTCAGGGTGTCGCCAAGAATAAGCATCCCCAATATAACCCCAAAAACCGGGATCAGATTGATATAGCCAGCCGCGCGGCTGGCGGGAATGCGACTGACACTGTAGTTGTAGCAACCGTAGGCCCCTAAAGTAATAAAGGTTCCCAGATAGATGACCGCCAATGCCGAGGTGGGTTCCCAGCCGATGGAAAATCCGACACCGGGAAGGAACAGAAAAGGGAAAAAGAACAGAGCGCCGATAAATGCCTGAAATGCGGTCAGGAACAGGGGGGGATAATTGTTGGTCAGATGTTTCAGTGAAACGGTGTAGCCGGCGGCACAAACCATCGCTAAGAATTCAAAAAAATTTCCCAATAATGGATTTGGCGCACTGATACTGATTTCACTCGCCAGACTCAACCAGCAGGCACCAATAATAGCCAGACTGAACCCGGCTAGAGTTTGACGACTGATACTCTCCTTCAGCCAGCTCCAGGCGAGAATTGCTACCAGCAGCGGTAACATGGCAGTAATCATTCCCGCCTGAGAGGCACTGGTCAATTGTAGTGCTTTGGCTTCAAACAAAAAGTAAAGACAAGGTTCACAGATTCCCATAAACAAAAAATATTTGAGATCCTGCCGTCGCCAGTTGACCTTTCGGAAGGTGGGGATAAAAATGATAAAACAGAGGCTGGCAATAAACATCCGCCCAAAAATAACCTGCATCGGCTGATAACTTTGGAAGGCCAGCTTCAGGGCAACAAAAGAACTGGCCCAGAGGAACATCGCTACAATCAGACTGATGGTTGGTAATAAGTGGTGATCTTTGGTCAAGAATAACTCCGTAAGTCAGGATAACAATAGCGGAGGCTAAGATAAGCTGATGAGAGGTGAGATGCCAGAGAAATCGAGTGGACTGTTTTAGTCTGTGGTTTTGTTAAAGTCATAGTGGAGCCATACCGACTCGCTATAGTTGGGGACAGAATCATAGCTGAAAACCGCATAATACTTTTCTACATCATCGGAACCGAACTTGTCGGTTGTATAATTATCCTGACCACCATAGAGTTTTTGCCCATCGTAGGGTGATTTTGGAATTCGAAACGCGTTTTTTACCACAACGACACCGCGAAAATCTGGATCGGTTGGATTTTCCCACGATAACTTTAAAACATCATTGTTCGGGTTAATCTGTAACTGGCTGACAGCGGCAACCGGAAAACGCCTTTTGTTCAACAGATTTAAAACCAGTTTTGGTCCGTTCCCCTCTTTATCAGTGTACCACTCCACCAGGTCATTTTTGACAATCCTCTTCGCCGAGCTTGCAACAACAGCAAATACAACTCGCTCACCTGCTTGCCATGTTTGTTCCAACATATTGATGGAATAGGTATCCAAGGGGAGTTGCTGCAGGTTGTGCTGACTCAATTCCTGAGAGCTGATTTCATGATCAATCTTCTGGATCACTTCGCGGGCTTTGAGTGATGGCCCGTCAGGTTCCGAGATTGATTCTATCATCTCAAGATGAAAACGGACGTCTTTGGCAGAAACCTGAACCTGTTTTTGTGAAAGCTCCACATGGGCACTCTCGATAATGGTGCGAGAGAAATCAGGGAGCCCATCCAGTGAAAAATCAAAAAATCCGTAGATCCGTTGTCCGTCGGGTTCAAACCCACTCAGCAGACGGGATTGGTATTGAGCTTCTGCGGATGTGCTTTGGACTCGGGTTGCGGCAATCTCAAGCTTTGCAGTCGGCTGCGTATAAACAATTTCGAGGTGGGGTCGAAACTCCAGTCCATAACCAAAGTCGCCATAACCAATATCCCACTGCATCATCTGTGAGTCGCGCCACGGTAACAGTGATGATGGTCCCACGAGGAGAAAGCTGACACTATTCCCTTTGCTGAGTTGCTGTTCAAAACAGGTGCATTCCTGATGTGAAAAGGTAAAGTTTCTCCAGATTCCTTGGGTCAGGTGCTGGGACTTTGTTGGTCTGCCCACAGTTGTTATTTTTGGGGCGCCCTTTACCGCAGGAAAATCATAAATATCGAGATTATCCGCTATGTCAATCAGGTGAACATTCCACTCACCGTATTTCTCAATTGTTGCTGAGACCCGGTTGATGGGATAGAGATTGAGCCGTACCGATCTGATGATGGCGTTGTCGGGCATTGTTCCCAATGGAAAGGTGATCAGGGCAATACATTCTCCCTTGGTGGTGTCAATACCGGTAAAAAGGGAGTTTCGGCCAAAGTGGGATTTGTTATCTTTGCTGTTTTCTCCCAGATAGCCGGTCTCTGCGGCGATTGGATGGAGGATTTTTGCCAACTCATCCCGGCCGGGTGTCGTCATCACCCGTAACAGAGGGGCAAAGGGAGATTTGAGTCCTCTACTACGATTCACTGTCCGGATGCGGTAATAATAGAGCCGGGAACTTTCCAGACAGGTGTCGGTATAAGAAAGAGATTTTGTCACCGCCAATAAACTGCTTCTGCTACAGGGGGCTTTGTACTTTGTGCTCCGATAGATCTCGAAATAAGTATCTTCTGCCAATGAGACAGATTCCCAGCAGAGCTGGACTTCTGCCGAACTGACAGAGATTAGCTGAAAAGCCTCTGGACGGTTCAGCGGGTTGTTTTTTGCGTAGTTTGGAACCTCTTTCAGGGCCGCAAGTAATGCCGGTATATGTTCACTGATATGTTCTGTCATCGTGTTCAGATAATCTGAAATGTTCTGTGACCCAACCTCTACGACGGTACCAATAATTCCCCTTGAGTAATAGAATTCACGTCCACTGCCGCTGATCAAACTGGCGGGGGGTTTGCCCTGATGAATACCATACTCTCGACCCGAGATTTTACGAATCTGTTCAGCCATATTGGCGCAAAGAATATTCATGTCGGTGGTGTCGATGGTGTTTTCGTGACGAAAATCGTGAGCCGGGAAAAACACATTTCCCTGAGAATGGTAGTCGAGGGCGATGGTGATATTTTCGTGGGTTTCAACAAACTCTTTCAGTGCCAGAGTTTCAGGTTCTGAAAAAGGGTGGGGGCCAGAATAAATATTAGAGGACGGGGCGTTGCTTTTTTTGAATCCAACCGGGAAGTTGCGATTTAAATCGACACCGATACTGCCATCAGCATTTTCACGGCGGTTTTTTCTCCAGAAGGAGAAATGGTTTCGAGAATATTCGAGACCGTCGGGATTGGCACAGGGAACCATGTAGAGGGTGGATCGCTCAAAGGCTTCCAGAATCCGGGGATCATAATAGATTCCTTCAATGATATGTTGCGCAAAGGCGATGGCCAGTTCGATCCCGACATACTCCCGGGCATGGATCGTTCCGGTATAAAAAAGGGCAGGCTTCTGGTCAGCAGTCGAGATATCTCCACTGATCGTGACCAGAATGATATCCCGTTTTTCCCAGGTTTCACCGATAGTTTCAACCCGCACCTGTTGTGGGTGGTGTTGTGCCAGTGAGGTAAAAAAAGCAACCGTATCCTGGTATGAATGATAGAGGTGTTTCATGGTTATGGTCTTTTTATCTGTAACTGATTAAGCAACAGTCAAGCTGCCGCAGATATTATGGAAACGTTTTTTTCCAATTCCATCGACTTCCAGCAACTGCTCAACTGAATCAAAGGTTTTAATTTGCTCACGGTGAGTGATGATTTTATCTGCCAGAACTTCACCAACTCCTCGAACCACAAGCAGTTCCTCCCGCGTTGCAGTGTTTAAGTTCAGTTGTAGCAGGACATTGTCCTGCCAGATCGCCAGTAAGCGATCGTCGATCCACTCCAACGATTTTAAATCTTCCAGAGCTGTAATCGAGTTTTCTTGGAGAAAAGTAAACAGCTTTTCCGCCATCTCCTCTTCCATCCCATAGAGGGCCAGCAAATCGGTGAGGGTTGCCTGGGGGAGATACAACTTTCGTCCTGCCGGTTCCGTTGGTAAGGTTTCCCCTTTGGCCGCCTCTTCCAGCACTGCGTCTGGTAATTGGCTCTCTTCGTGGATAATGAATT
>JAOZQF010000149.1 GCA_029932345.1 Desulfuromusa sp.
CAGCGCTCGACCCGGAGATGATCAAGGAAGTTCTTGATGTCATGATTGAGCTGGCTGATACCGGGATGACAATGGTCGTGGTGACCCATGAGATGGGTTTTGCCCAGATCATCGCTGATCGGGTGATTTTCATGGATGCGGGTGATATCGTTGAGGAAAATAAACCTGACGAATTTTTCAACAACCCTCAGCACGAGAGAACGAAGCAATTTCTTAGTCAAATACTCTGATCTGTCAGTGTCATATTGAGGACTTTCTTTGGTGCTGATCTATGGATAACCTGGAATTATTTGAAGAAGGTGATGTCTCTACCCTCTATTTTGAGGAACTTGCAAAGCGACGTGGATTTGAATCTGTTGCAGGGATAGATGAGGCTGGTCGTGGCCCACTGGCTGGTCCGGTTGTTGCGGCTGCGGTTATCCTGCCAGAAGAGTTTGAACTGCCGGGGTTGACCGATTCAAAAAAACTGACGGAAAAACAGCGAGATAAATTCTATCCACAAATCCGTCAGCAGGCAAAAGCCGTTGGTATCGGAGTTGCTTCGGTTGGTGAAATTGACAAAATCAATATTTTGCAGGCAACGTTGTTAGCCATGCAACGAGCTGTTTCCCGCTTATCCTATCTTCCAGATCATTTATTAATTGATGGAATTACCCCTTTACCGCTGAAAATATCGCAACAGACATTGAAAAAAGGTGATAGCCGTTCGCTCTCGATCGCAGCGGCTTCGGTTATCGCCAAAGTGGTGCGAGATCGAATTATGTACAGCCATTCCAGACAATTGCCTGAATATGGCTTTGCCAAACACAAAGGTTATGGGACTCGCTTACATCGCCAGGCAATTGCGGAGTTTGGCCCATGTTATTTACATCGGAAAACTTTTTCCGGAGTGAAAGAGTATCTGGAGAAAACCGTTGACTGAAGCACGCTTGACCCTTGGTGCCTGGGGAGAAGATCGGGCGGCAGAATATCTGTGCCAACAGGGGATGAAAATTATAGAACGTAATTTTCGTACCCCGGTCGGTGAGATCGATATCATTGCCAGGAACAGAAAATTTCTGGTTTTTGTTGAGGTTAAAACCCGCCGCAGTACCGCTTTTGGGACGCCTCAAGAGGCGGTTGGTGCACGTAAGCAGCGACAGATTATCCGCACGGCTCACTGGTATTTGCAGAATAATAAAAACTTGAGATTACAGCCTAGATTTGATGTTATTGCTATTCTGTGTCAGAGTAATGCTGCAGTAGAGGTAACACATATTCAAGATGCTTTTTCCCTGTCTGATTGAGAAATCTCTGTCGTCATTGAACTGGAGCGAATATGATTGAGCAGAACCCAAAATCCTCTATCAATCTCACCGAATTCGGCCTGTTAAGGATCGGGGTTGCGACCCCGGAGCTGAGAGTTGCCGATGTCGATTTTAATCTTGCGGAAATTCGCAAAATTGCCCATCGGGCTTATCGTAAAAAATGTCGGTTGGTGCTTTTCCCGGAATTGTGTCTGACTGGATATACTTGTGCCGATCTGTTTTTTCAGCAACCATTGCAACAGAAAGTTGAAGAGGCTCTTCTTGAATTAGCCCGCTTGTCTGCTGCAGAAGATATGACTCTGGTGGTTGGTGCCCCGGTTTCTATTTCCGGCCGATTATACAATTGTGCTGTGTTCATATCAGGTGGTGAGATCTGTGGTCTGGTGCCTAAATCCTTTTTGCCAAATAGTGGTGAATTTTATGAACAGCGTTGGTTCTGCCCGGCTTTTGAGAGTCATTCAGATTATTGTCAAATAGGTTCTCAACAAGTTCCATTTGGTGCGGACTTGTTATTTCAGGCTGAGGATTTCCCCAGCGCATTGATTGGCATCGAAATCTGTGAGGATGCCTGGTCGGTTGCTCCTCCGAGTGGCCTGCAGGCACTGGCCGGGGCAACTCTGTTATTGAATCTCTCGGCTAGCCCGGAAATCCTTGGTAAACATGCTTACCGGCGTGCTCTGGTAGCATCCCAATCTGCTCGTTGTCTGGCTGCCTATGCCTATTCATCAGCAGGGCCAAATGAATCGAGTACTGATCTGGTATTTTCCGGCCACTCGCTGATCGCTGAGAACGGTCAGATTCTGGCAGAGACCGAAAGGTTTCAATTTGACAGTCAATTAGCGCTGGCTGATGTCGACTTGGAGCGTCTGCTGGGAGAGCGTCAACGTAGCAGCACCTTTAGTTCAGGATATTCGGAGGCTGCTTTCAGGATTCAGCCATTTCAGCTACGCCCACTCGCTGCTACAAGGTTACATCGCCAGGTTACCAGAACCCCCTTTGTCCCGCCAGACGATGCTGAACGGGCTGCCCGTTGTCAGGAAATCTTTCAATTACAAACCAGCGGGCTGATGACCCGGTTACGCCATACAGGTAGCGAAAAGGTGGTGATAGGTCTGTCGGGCGGGCTTGATTCAACCTTGGCACTGCTGGTTTCGGTGAAGGCTTTTGATCGGTTGGGGCTGGATCGAAAAGGGATTGTCGCTCTGACCATGCCGGGATTTGGGACCACGCCGCGCACTCGGGGTAATGCTGAGGAATTGGCAGAGCAGCTAGGGGTTGAGTTGAGAATTATCCCGATTGATAAATCGGTGCTGCAACACTTTAGTGATATTGGTCATGACCCTGCGCTCCATGATATCACCTATGAGAACAGTCAGGCACGGGAGCGGACTCAAATCCTGATGGATGTCGCCAATCAGGGCAATGGTCTGGTTATTGGCACCGGTGACCTTTCTGAGCTTGCTCTCGGCTGGTGCACCTATAATGGTGACCATATGTCGATGTATGCGGTGAATTGTGGCGTGCCGAAAACTCTGGTCCGTTATCTGGTGGACTGGTGCTCCAGAGAGGAATTCAGTGGTCGAACCTCTGAAATCCTCAAAGATGTCTGTGCGACTCCAGTCTCCCCAGAGCTCCTTCCCCCCGATAGTGATGGGAATATCAAGCAGTTGACGGAACAGGTGGTCGGCCCGTATGAACTTCATGATTTTTTCCTTTTCCAGATAGTTCGGCTCCATTTCCCGCCGTTGAAGGTTTTGATGTTGGCTGAGCAGGCGTTCGTCGATGAATACCCTCGCAGCGAATTATTAAAATGGCTGCGACAATTTTATCAACGATTTTTCAGTCAGCAATTTAAACGATCCTGTTTGCCGGATGGTCCCAAGGTTGGGAGCGTGGCACTCTCACCCCGCGGTGACTGGCGGATGCCCAGCGACGCTGCAGTTAACCTCTGGCTGGCTCAGTTGGAGGGGCTGGAGTGAGCGGCACTCTCTATGTCGTTGCAACACCCATCGGCAATCTGGAAGATATAACTTACCGGGCGGTGCGGGTTCTTCAGGAGGTTGATCTGATTGCTGCCGAAGATACTCGCCATAGTCGTAAACTGTTAAATCATTACTCCATCGATAGCACCCTGATCTCTTACCATGAACACAATGAAGAGTTCCGTTCCCTGCAGTTGATCGAAAAACTTCAGTCCGGTCAGTCCATCGCCTTAATCAGTGATGCCGGGACTCCCTGTATCGCCGACCCCGGCTACCGTCTGATCTCTAGTTGCCGTCAGGAGGGGGTTCCGGTTGTTACTGTTCCCGGCCCTTCGGCGGTTATCGCAGCTCTCTCAATTTCGGGATTGTCGACAGATGCCTTTCGTTTCGTTGGTTTTCTTCCTGCCAAAACACATGGTCGGCGGCAATTTCTGGAGCTGGTTAAAAATGAACAGCAGACGATTGTCTGTTACGAAGCTCCCCATCGTCTTATCTCCAGCCTGAACGATATGGGTGAAATCTGCGGATTCGATCGACCGGTTGTCGTTGCACGGGAACTGACCAAGCGACACGAAGAATTGTTCAGTGGAGACATAACAGAGGCTTTGGAATATTTTTCCCCGGACCGGGTTAAGGGGGAAATTGTCATGCTCCTTTCTCCTGCTCCCGCCCGGCAGCCCGAAGGGACGGTCAGGGACGCATTGATCCGCTTGCGTGAAGAGAGTGATCTGAGCTGGAAGGAAATTGTCAAACAGGTGGCAAAAGAGTTTGGAGTGCCCGGCAGTGATGTCTACAAAGAATCACTGGAGTTGCGGTAGCTCTGGTGAAAACTTTCTGGATCATCCTGTTTTTGTTGATCAGTTCCACCCCGTTCAATTCATGTTTTGCCCTGCAGCCTGATGAAATCCTCCTGATTGCCAAT
>JAOZQF010000030.1 GCA_029932345.1 Desulfuromusa sp.
TTTGCTGTATAATTGTTTTTCTTACCATTTTACTCCCGCCGGAGCGATGGTTGAAAGTGGAGCATTTGCTCTGGATTGTGCGGTCTTCCCGGCAGGAACCGGGCAGACAGAATTGCAAGCACGCACGATTGCCGACCTGCGCCCTCGTGTCTATGTCGGAACTCCGTCATTCCTGAAAATTATTCTCGATAAAGGGGATGATCTGGCCCTTGATCTGGGTTCTCTGCACAAGGGGCTGGTCTCCGGGGAATATTTCTCCCCGGAATTGCGGCGTGAATTTGCCGGTCGGGGGATCGATGTGCTGCAATGCTATGCTACCGCCGATCTGGGTCTGATCGCATATGAATCGCCAGAAGATCAGGGGATGATTCTCGATGAGGGGGTTATCGTTGAAATTGTGCGACCCGGTACCGGTGACCCAGTTCCCGATGGTGAAGTTGGTGAAGTTGTAGTTACTTGTCTGAATAACGATTATCCGTTGATCCGTTTTGCCACTGGCGATCTTTCAGCGATCCTGCCGGGACAAAGTGCCTGTGGGCGGACTAACCGGCGGATCAAGGGGTGGATGGGGCGTGCCGACCAGTCGACAAAAGTCAGGGGGTTATTCGTCCATCCCAGTCAGATTGCCGAAGTATTGTCGCAGCATGATGAAGCCATCAAAGGGAGGTTGGTCGTGAGCCGAAATTCCCGGGAGCTTGATGAGATCTGTCTCCAGGTTGAGACGGCGCTAACCGATCGGGCTGATTTGAGTCGTGCGCTGGCTGACAGCTTTCAGGGAATAGCCAAGCTGCGTACCGATGTAATCCTGTGCCAACCGAATTCTCTTGCCAATGATGGCATAGTAATAGATGATTTGCGACCGATCGATTGTTGATTTTACCCATAAATAAAATATAAAATTTAAAGCACTATTTTACACCACAGAGGAACTGAGAAAATCAAAATCCTTTCAAGAATTTAAACCAAAAATTAGTTTTTAGGTTTTCTCTGTGACTCTGTGTCTCTGTGGTAAATTTATGTTTTAGTTATGAATTCAAATAACGTTTTTTTGAGGAGAACTGCCATGCCTGATACCAACAAACTCGGACTAAAGATTCGTCAGCTTCGAGAAATGCGTGAAATGTCGATTGAGCAGCTGGCTGAACAGAGTCGATGCCCTACTGACCTGTTGCAGCAAATAGAAGCCGGTGAGCAAATTCCTTCGTTGGCTCCATTGATGAGTATTGCCCGGGCTCTTGGTTTACGCCTTGGAACCCTGCTTGATGATGAACCGCACGAGGGGGCTCTCTTGATCCGGGGTGGCCAGTCGCAGGATGTTATCCGCTTTTCAGGTCAATCGGCTCATGCTGATGGGAGCAACCTGGCTTTTCACTCCCTTGGAGCCGGTAAGCAGGACCGACACATGGAGCCATTTGTGATCGATGTTGAGCCCGGAACCGCTGAGGATCCCAAACTGTCGAGTCACGAAGGGGAAGAGTTTATCTACGTTCTTGATGGACACATCGAAATCAACTACGGACAGACTGCCTATCAACTTGAAGCTGGTGATAGCCTCTATTATGACTCGATCGTTCCTCATCACGTCCATGCCACCGGCGGGTCAGCCCGCATTCTGGCAGTGGTCTACGCTCCACTTTAAAGGGAGGAATAGCGTGCCCTACACAAAGAAAACTATCGGTGCTTATTTAGAGGAGCAGGTCAAGCAACTGCCTGATCACGATTTTATCGTCTATCCTGATCGCGATCTGCGTTGGTCTTTCAGTGAGTTCAATGAGCGGGTTGATCATCTGGCAAAGGGGCTTTTGGCAACGGGGATTGGCAAAGGGGATCATGTCGGAATCTGGGCTTGTAATGTTCCTGACTGGACCACTTTCATGTTTGCCACCGCAAAAATCGGGGCGGTGTTGGTCACGATTAATACCCAGTATCGGTCGTTTGAGCTGGAATATCTAGTCAAGCAGTCCGATCTTGCCGCTCTGGTGATTATTGACAGCTTCCGTGATCACAACTATCTGGATACTGTTTATGAACTGATCCCTGAGCTCCGCACCTGTCAGCGTGGACATCTGCGCAGTGAAAAGTTTCCGAAATTACATTCGGTCATCTATATCGGCCAGGAAAAGCATCGGGGGATGTATAATTCGCGAGAGCTGTTGCAACTTGGCAGCCAGTGTGGAGATGGACGCTACAACAAGGTTAAGGCATCTCTCGATCCCCATGAAGTTGTTAATATGCAGTATACCTCTGGAACCACCGGTTTTCCGAAAGGGGTCATGCTCAGCCATTACAATATCCTCAACAATGGTTACTATATTGGTGACCGACAAAAGTTCACCTCTGCAGACCGTCTCTGTCTGCCGGTGCCGTTGTTTCATTGCTTTGGTTGTGTTCTGGGAGTGATGGCAGCGTTGACCCATGGCGTTACCCTGGTGCCGTTGGAGTTATTTGATCCATTGTTGACTCTGGCAGCAGTACAGAAGGAAAAATGTACCGCGATTTACGGTGTTCCGACGATGTTCATCGCTGAACTTGATCACCCGATGTTTGATATGTTTGATCTCAGTTCTTTGCGTACCGGTATTATGGCCGGATCACCCTGTCCCGAAAAAACTATGAAGCAGGTGATGGAGCAGATGTACTGTAATGAAATAACCATCGCTTATGGTTTGACCGAGGCCTCACCGGTGATTACCCAAACCCGCACCGATGATTCCATGGCACAGCGAACCGGGACTGTCGGGGCTGTTCTTCCCGAGATAGAAGTGAAGATTATTAACCCTGAAAGTGGCGTGACTGTTGGTGTCGGCGAAGCGGGAGAACTCTGTTGCCGTGGCTACAATATCATGAAGGGGTACTACAAAATGCCGGAGCTTACTGCCGAGGCAATTGATGCTGATGGGTGGCTCCATTCAGGTGATCAGGCAGAAATGGACAGTGATGGTTACTTCCGTATCACCGGTCGGATCAAAGATATGATTATCCGCGGGGGAGAAAATATCTACCCCCGTGAAATTGAGGAGTTCCTCTATACCATGGACGGAATTCTCGATATCCAGGTGGTGGGGGTTCCCGATGAGAAATATGGTGAGGTGGTTGGTGTGTTTGTTATCCGCAAAGAGGGGATCGACATTACCGAAGCCGATGTGATCGAATTTACCCGTAACCGGATCGCCCCTTACAAGAAACCGAAACATGTGTTCTTCTGCGATTCTTACCCGATGACCGCCAGTGGTAAGGTGCAGAAATATAAACTACGTGAAATTGCCTGCGAACAGCTCGGCATTAAGGATGCTCTTTTCGATGAAGAATAATACTAATAACGAGGATGGTGTAAAGCCATCAGTTACAGTTCATATTGATCTATGTAAGGGGTGTGGGCTCTGTATTATCCACTGCCCGAAGGATGTTCTCCAGGCTTCAATTCAGATCAATGCGTTGGGATATCCTACAACGATTGTTGCTACGGCTGACTGTATTGGTTGTGGAAATTGTTACCTGGTGTGTCCTGAGCCGGGCGCAATTACTGTGGTGCGACCATAAAATATAATAATTATCTGCTCGAAACATCTGCTGCAGATCAACATTTAGAACATAGGAGTTTTAAGTTTGAAAAAACTGGTTAAAGGGAACGAGGCAGTTGTTATCGGTGCTCTCGTTGCCGGTTGTGATGCCTATTATGGCTACCCGATTACCCCGGCAAGTGAGATTGCTCATGCAGCTAGTGAATATTTTCTGCCGTTGGGAAAAGTATTTGTTCAGGCGGAATGTGAAGTTGGTGCAATCAATATGGTATTTGGTTCAGCGTCCTCTGGATTACGGACGCTGACAGCCAGTTCCGGTCCCGGGATCAGCCTGAAGATGGAAGGGATCTCTTATCTGGCCGGAGCAGAGCTCCCCTGTGTCATTGTTGATGTCCAGCGGGTCGGTCCAGGTCTGGGGAACATCGGTCCGGAACAGAGTGACTACTTCCAGGTTGTCAAGGGGGGTGGCCACGGCGATTACCGAAATATTGTTCTGGCTCCGGCCTCGGTCGAAGAGACCTACCGGATGACGATTCAGGCGTTTGATCTTGCCGATCGCTGGCGGACACCGGTTTTTATCCTCACCGATGCCACTTTGGGGCAGATGATGGAGCCGATCGATATCCGTCAGGAAAAGATTGAAAAAATCGACAAGCCCTGGGCACTTGACGCTAATGCTGCGAGTAATCAGAATCTTATCACTTCCATCTATCTCGATTTTGATGATATGGAAGCTCACATTGAAAAGCTCCATGAAAAGTATCGGAAAATAACCGAAACTGAAGCTGCAGCTGAGGTTTACGGCGATTCTAACCCGCAGATTGTTCTGACCGGTTACGGCATCACCAGCCGGTTGCTGCGTAGTACCGTTGATGAGCTGAACAGTCGTGGGGTTCGGGCAGCTCTGATTCGTCCAAAAACCCTCTGGCCTTTTCCTGATCATATTTATCAGGAAACTGTCAATCTGGGGGTTCCTGTGTTGTCGGTTGAATTGAGCCGGGGGCAGTTTATTGAGGATGTCCGGTTGGCACTGCCACACCACGATGTCAGTTGGTACGGCCGGGTGGGTGGAAATCTGCCCGAGATCGAAACCCTTGTTGCCCGTGCCGAACAATGTCTTGAGGAGGCCTCTAATGACTAAAATTTATGAAAAATCACCGGCCTTTTTTGAGACGTTCGAGCGGAAACCGAGTCAGCAACTGACCACCCACTATTGTCCCGGTTGCGGTCACGGAACTTTAAATAAAATTATTGCTGATCTGGTTGCCGAACTGGGAATTCAGGATCAAACTATCTATGTCGGTCCGGTTGGCTGTGGGGTTTTTATCTATTATTATTTTGAAGGAGCCTGTGCTTCGGCTGCCCACGGTAGAGCTTCTGCTGTGGCGACCGGAATCAGTCGCTCCAATCCCGACGGGATCGTTGTCTCCTATCAGGGCGATGGCGATCTGGCGGCTATCGGAACCAGTAATGCGATCCATGCTGCCAACCGTGGCGAGAACATGATTGTTTTCTTTGTCAACAATAATGTCTACGGGATGACCGGTGGGCAGATGGCTCCAACGACATTGATCGATCAGAAAACCACAACCTCACCCTTTGGACGAACTGAAAAAAATGACGGGTTCCCCCTGCGGATGGCAGAAATGATGGCGGGACTTGAGGCTCCGGCACTGGTGGCGCGGGTTGGGGTTAACAATCCGAAAAATATTCGCCAGGCAATTAAGGTGATTCGGAACGGGCTGGAAATTCAGCGCGATAAAAAGGGGTATGTTTTTATCGAAGTGATGTCGCAGTGCCCGACCAACTGGAAAAAGGAGCCGGCAGAAGCATGTGAGTGGATTGATGATGTTGTCTGCAAGCAGTATCCCCTTGGAACATTCAAAGAACTTCCTGCTGATCGCCAGCCACAAAAACGGCCCCGTGCCGAGGTCGATTTTGCTGCTGTCGCGAAGCTGTTGGGGTTAACTGCTGACGATGAAACTGGTAGTCAAGAAATGACCCTTCCTCAACCCGAGATGCGGTTCAAATTTGCCGGATTTGGTGGGCAGGGGGTGTTGTCGCTGGGATTGATGGTGGCGCAGATGGCAACCCAAAGAAATATGGAAGTGACCTGGCTCCCATCTTACGGTCCGGAAATGCGCGGTGGTGTTGCCAATAGCTCGGTGGTGATTGGCGAGGACCCCATCGGGACACCGGTTGTTGACGTTCCAGATGTGCTGGTCGCCCTCAACCGTCCATCACTCGACAAACTCGGGCCTCTGGTGCCGAAGGAGGGATTGATTATTTATAACAGCTCTCTTATCGATCAGATTCCCGCCGATCTCAAAGGAAAGGTTTATCCTCTTGCCGCAACCACACTTGCTGCTGAAGCGGGAACGGTTAAAGCTGCCAACGTGGTTGTTCTCGGATTTGTTGCCCGGATGACGGGGATTTTCGAGCTGTCAGAACTGGAAGATTTTCTGCGCGAAACATTCAAACAACCGGCCTTGCAGGAGGTCAATCTCAAAGCGGTCAGTGCTGGCTGGGATGTTGCTGGAGAGGTTTGATTTAACCAGGAGTTCAGGGGGGAATATTGTTCCCCTCTGAACATTGGATTAAAATAGTTTCCCGCCAATTTTTGCCGTTGTTGCCGGGGTGATAAAAGTTGCTTCACCACTTTCGGCTTTCGGGTACTGAACCCCAAGGATCAGGACTTCAGAAACAGTCTCACCAACCTGCCGGGGTGCAAAATTCAACACCCCCATAACCTGTTGCCCTTTTAACTCTTCAGCAGAGTGGCCGGTAAAACGACCGACACTGATTCTGGTTCCAAACTTACCGAAATCAATTGTGAGCTTGTAGGCTTTTTTCGGTGCAGCAGGGGCATCTTCAACGGCAATAATTTTTCCCAGGCGGATTTCCAGTTGATCAAAGGTCTCCTCTTTAGCGACTATTTTTTTGATTTCACGAGTCATAATCTTCCTGTCAAAGAAATTAGCGAATTGTAAACTGAACAAACTTTTCAGCTGCGGGTAGCCATTCCACTTTCAGGTCATCAATCCGGGCAAGTCTGGGGCCGGTTTTGCACCAGTCAACGGCACTTTTAACCTGATCTTCTTCCCCTTCAAAAACAGCTTCAACTGACCCATCAGGATTATTCCGGCACCAACCGGTCACTCCATGTTGATCGGCCATATTTTTGGTACTCTGACGGAACCAGACCCCCTGAACCCGGCCGGTGACGCGAACTTCTGCACGAATCACTGCCATCCTAATTCTCCTGCTTGATCAGTTCAAGAAAGTCAGTTTCACTGAGGATGGTGATTCCAAGTTGTTCTGCCTTTGCCAGTTTGCTCCCGGCACCCGGCCCAACTATGACGTAGTCGGTCTTTTTACTCACCGAGCCACTGGCTCGACCCCCCTGTGCTTCGACCAATGCCTGCCCCTCTTGACGACTGAAATGTTCCAATGCTCCAGTAAAGACAAAGACTTGTCCCTGCAGTCGATTGCTGCTTGCCTGCTGGTTGTTGTGTGGATTGATTCCGAGTTCAGCCAGCGCTTTAAGAAGTTTGTGGTTGTTCTCATCGGTGAAAAATCGCACTACACTGTCACTGACTTGTGCTCCGATCTCATGAATAGCGAGCAGTTCATCACCTGTTGCGTTAGAAAGTTCTTCCAGGGTTTTAAAGTTGCGACTGAGAACTTTTGCCAGATGGCGACCAACATGGCGAATACCAAGACCAAAAATGAAGTTTTCCAGTGGACGCTGTTTACTTGCCGCAATAGCTTGTAGCAGCTTATCTGCGAGTTTGTCTCCCATCCGGTCAAATTGGAACAAATCGTCTTTGGTCAGTCGGTAGAGGTCAGCGATATTTTTGATCAGATTAAGCTGTAGCATCTGATCAATAAGCCGGTCTCCAAGCCCTTCAATATCCATGGCACCACGTGAACAGTAGTGTTTAAGTGCTTCTTTGAGACGGGCAGGGCAACTGAGATTCTGACAGCGGGGGACAACGCCATCGGCTTCTTTTAACAAAGGTGAATGGCAGACCGGACAGTGATCTGGCTCTTCAATCGGTGTCTCATTGCCGGTTCGTTTCTCTTTTACGACCCGGACGAGATCGGGGATGACATCTCCTGCGCGCTCGACAATAACGGTATCGCCAACCCGAATATCCAGCCGCTCAATTTCATCCCAATTGTGCAAACTGGCACTGGAAACGGTGACTCCACTGATATTGACCGGGCGTAAGTTGGCGACCGGGGTGACAGCTCCGGTTCTCCCTACCTGTAATCGCACCGATTCAAGAATCGTCTCTTCCTGACGAGCTGGAAATTTACAGGCAATCGCCCAGCGCGGGGTACGACTCTTTTCTCCGAGTTCCTGTTGTAGCACCCGTTGGTTGACTTTAACCACCATGCCATCAATTTCGTAGGGGAGTTGGTCGCGCAGTTGTTGCAGCTCATTGTAGCAAGAGATGACCGACTCAATATTTTTCGCAGATTTAATCACTTCCAGATTTACTTTGAGACCCCAGCGGCGCAATGCCTGTAAAAGTTTGAAGTGGGTCTCGGGTGCCGTCCCGGATATTTCACCAATCCCGTAACAGCTGATGGTCAGCGGTCGAGTTGCAGTCAGGCGGGCATCCAGCTGGCGTAAACTTCCGGCAGTCAGATTGCGTGGGTTGGCGAAAGTTGCTTCCCCTTCTTCACGACGCTGTTGATTCAGTTTGCGGAAAGGTTCCAGTTCCATGTAAATTTCCCCCCGCACTTCCAATTGATCGGGAAAATCGTTTTGCAGTGTCAGGGGGATGGCTCCGATGGTGCGAACATTATGGGTGATCTCTTCTCCTGTTGTCCCATCTCCTCTTGTTGCCCCACGGATCAGTTTCCCCTGTTGGTAGGTCAAAGCAACGGCAACGCCGTCTAATTTCGGTTCGCAAATATATTCCAGATCGTCAGTTTGTGCGAGAAACCGTTTGATTCTGCTATCAAAACTTTTTAAATCTTCACCATTAAAAGCATTTTCAAGGGAGAGCATTGGACTGGCATGGGTTGCCTCGGTAAAGCCTTCCAGCGGGGTGCTGCCAACTCGTTGCGAAGGGGATTCCGGTGTCGCTAACTCTGGATACTGATTCTCAATTGCCAACAGTTGTTGCATCAGCTGATCATATTCAGCATCGCTGATCTCGGGTTGATCAAGGGTGTGATATTGATAGTTGTGGTGATGGAGCTGTTGTGCCAGCTCCTGATGTTGCTGTTGTGCCGCTTTAAATTGGTTACTCATTGTTATTGCTTCTCTTTCAGAATTTGATTTTTTCAGTTTATATCATGTCGCTCAACTTGGGACAAAGCAAGCACTTTCACCTTGTTCTGGTTTGATTAAGTTTCGCCACAGAGTTAGGTTTTATAGATGGTCAGACCCCTTCCGGGAATTTCTTTGTCTGCTGAGGTTGTTGTCAGTTGCTTGTCAAACAACGCAGTGTTGCCGATGTCCGCTGGGTTATTTTTTCAAGAATCGACGGGTAGATGTCATTCTGGCCGTATTGATCCACCATTCGCTTTGCTTGCACCGCGGCAATCTCAGGAAGTTTTTCGGCCATCTGTTTGAGTGGTTCTACAATTATTTTTTCCGACCCGCCAATCTGCTTGGCAAACTCTTGCCAATCTTTGCGCCCGATATCCCTTGGATGAAAAGCTGCCCCGATCTTCATCGCCATCTCACTTTCGACCCGGTCGTAAACTGTGGTACAGACAAGATCATATGCTGGAGCGAATGATGGATGCATACTCTTGGACTCATAGAGTAGAGAAATGTTTTTTGCGTGGGCGTCGGCATTGCCGATCAGTAGATTGAAAAAAATCAGTTTCAGGAGCTTGATTCGATCCGCCAGAGGATTCTTGCAACGACTGATCAGCGAGAAACACTCGGCATGTCCGGGACCGCCGTTGATCTCGTACTTTTGCCGGGGTGGTACGCTGCTGGCTTGACAGAAATCCTCCTGATGGAGCCGGATAATTTGTCCCTGTGGGTCGCGGACACGGTCGTAGCGCTCCACAATATATGCTCGGTCACCAATCGGTAGAATAGTGGTCGCTGGAACATCGAGACCGGTCGCCCGCGCCAGAGCCATACAGAATGCTTCATTTTCTACCAGATTGGGAAAGCGATGATTCTGAGGCTTTAAGATGTGACTGCTGGGAGCACCGTCAAGGGGCAGACAGAGCTCTTCGTTGATGATAGCGATTGGCAGCTTATCCTGCATCCCTGCCAGAGAGAGGCGGGTGTGCTCTTCCTTGCCCAAAAAACTGGGATCCATCACATATGCTTCATCAAGCAATTGTTCTTGCTCTCCCCTGGTCAAGGGGCGATATCGGCGCGCGCTATCCTTTGCAGTGGGAGCCATTCTTGCTGAATAGAGCGATACCGCTCCGGCACAGTCGCCACCGATTGCCTTTAGTAAGGCGAAGTCATCCTCGGCTGATATCCGAAATTTGGCGGCGTAGTGGTCGCGGAGTTGACCTTCTGGAAGCAGGTTGGAAAAAAAAGCCCGGCTGACGGATGGAGAAAACGGGTTCGGGGTCAGTGGTAAGGCAAGGGAAAGTTGCCGTGCTGTTGGCTCAATCAGGTAGCTCGTATCGTAGCAAAATTGATAACCTTCATCGGCAGTTTGGTAGAGTTCACCAATTGGCAGCATTTCCAGATAGACCCTCAGGGTTTCTCTCATGCTTAGCTCCTGGGTATTGCAAATAGATCGACGCCGACAGCCTTGAGCAGGTAGAGTACCTTACCGATTTCAGCCGTGGCTTTGCCACGTTCAACTTCTGATACAAATCTCGTACTCAATCCACAATGGGCAGCCACTTCTCCTTGAGTCAGCCCTTGTCCTTTACGTTTTTCACGCAGGATTGTTCCCAGTTGGGTGATGCTGTCGAGCGGTACTTGTTGGGTTGTGGTTACCATTTTGTCGTTCCATTTGATTGTTTGAGATTTATCAACTTTGAAATTTTATCCCGCTCGTGCATATTACTGTGGATGTGGCAGTAAATCAAGCATATTTTACCGTTCGGGATAATATGTTGAAAGGGTGGGCTTGGAGGGGTGCAAATATCATGTTCGGGATAATCCCCGTACCAAGCAAGGACTTTCCCTTTGCTTAGGATTGCGTTAAACTCCGCCGCAGAGTTAGACTTTATAAATATTCACCCTTTTGGAAATATTGATGACTGACGAAATATTATGGCGATTAGTGGTGCTGTTTGTGTTGCTGGGGCTTTCCGGCTTTTTCTCTGGTTCAGAAACAGCTTTGCTTTCCCTTGATAAGTTAAGGGTACGGTTTCTGCAGCAGAAACAACGTCCCGGTGCCGATAAACTGGCGGCGCTGCTGGATAATCCTGATCGTTTGTTGAGTGGAATTCTGGTCGGTAATAATCTGGTTAATATTGCCGCTTCGGTCATTGCGACCAGTCTCTGTGTCAGCTATTTTGGTGACGGTGGTGAACTGATGACGGTGTTGATTCTGACTCCTATTCTGTTGATCTTTTCTGAAATTTGCCCCAAAACCTATGCTGCTCAATATCCGGAGAAAATGTCGTTTCTGGTATTGACCCCGATCCGTTTTGTGGTCTGGGTACTCGCCCCGGTTATTCTTGTGGTCTCCTCGATCTCCCGTTTGCTGACAAGTTTTATTCGTAGAAAGGATGCTGAGACGCTGTCAGTTTCCGAGGATGAAATCAAGGCGATGATCGAGATGGGGGAGGAGTCGGGGGTTGTCGCAACTGAGCAACGGCAGATGTTGCATGGGATTTTTGATCTTTCAGAGACTCGTGTCCGCGATATCATGATCCCACGCACTGAGGTGGCAGGTCTCGATATTTCTGCCACTCTTCAGGATGTTCTGACCGCAATTCAGGAAAAACGTCATTCACGCTTTCCGGTGTTCAGTGAGAACCTTGACAGTATTGCCGGGGTGTTTCTTTCTAAGGATGTCCTTGACTATATCGACCGTCCAGAACAATTTTCCCTCAAGGATCTATGCCGTAAACCCTATTATGTGCCTGAATCGAAGCGGATCGGGGTGCTGCTGCAGCGGTTTAAGAAGAAGCACGAACATTTAGCAATTGTTGTGGATGAGTATGGCGGGATGGAAGGGATTGTGACCCTTGAGGATGTGGTCGAAGAGATTGTCGGTGACATTCATGACGAATATGAAATTGAGGAACTCGATTTCAAAAAACTGGGGAAGGGTCATTACCTGATCGATGCCGTTATGCCGCTACGTGAGGTGAACCGCCGTTTTGACTTGACCATTCCGGACGAGCATGTCACCACTCTGGCTGGCCACTTGATGCAGGTTATGGGAAAAATCCCCGTAGAAGGGGATTCCTGCGAAGAGGGGAACCTCCTGTTTCGGGTAAAAAGGATGGAAGATCGCCGGATCGAAGAGATTGAATTGGTTATTTCTGCTCCGAAAACATAGGAGCAGATCCGTTCTGTCTGGATAGATCAGGGTCATTTTTCTGCGGTATTCATAAAAGCCACCGTCCCCTTAAGATCCAGTATATTGAAATAAAGCTTTCTCTTTGATGATGTTGACAATATCCAATGGTACCTGATCTTGCCAGGTTTTATCGCCACTCCGGATTTTCTCTAATACGGTATTAGCATCGATCGACAGATAGCTCTGTTCAACGGTATTCAGGTTGCGGATAAAGCCGTTTTGCCGTAAATGGCGGTAAAGATACTGGAGGTGTTTATCTACCTTTAATTCATCCACAGTTATTAACGACCCATCATCTGCAAGTGCGGGGCAGACATACAAACGCATATCATTACGGAACAATCGTCCGAAAGATTCAAGAATTCCGCCATCCAGATCTTCATAATACTTTTCTTTGAATATTTGTCGTAATGCCGGTACTCCCAACACAAGTGCAACCGGTTTGCTTGTCAACTTGAATAAAAATTGTGCCAACCTGTAAAATTCAGCAAAATTTGAAATCATGACATTTTTGCCCAAGGTACAGAGAATATCAACTCGTTGTAAAAAATCTTCGATATCTATATCGCTACCACCACTAAGATTCTGCAAGGTCATCTCACTGAAGACAGTCACCTCTTCACGGATCACATCTGCTTCATTGCTAAAAGCTTCGTAGGCACAATCGAGTAAGTTTATAGTTAGCTTTGTGGGAGGGGAGAAGCGGCTTCGTTCGACCAATATCGACTTTTTAAACAAAAAGTCAGTAGGTTGTACCAACTTGCCATCGGGCTGAAACATTGTCACATAGGTCAATCCATGTTGCACCAGTTGTAATGCCATAATTCGATTATCAACCTGCTTAAATGCAGCACCACTGAAATCGATCATATCAATCTCAAGGTAATCGGTAGAAAGACCATCCATGAGTGTTCTGAGTAGCACTACGGGATCCTGATGTTGGTAATAAGCACCGTAGATCAGGTTGACACCAAGGATTCCGAGGGTTTCCTGATCCCGCATGCTGGTGTTTCCTTTCAAGATAACATGCAGGTGGATTTCTGATACCTCTTCGTGCGGTTGGGTTTGGAACTGAATCCCCAGCCAACCGTGACCGGCTTGATTTTGGGAATAATTGAAAGTGGCAACGGTGTTGGCAAAGGCGAAAAAGATACAGTCCGAACCTCTTTCTTCATTCAGACGTTTGCTCAGCAGGCTGTACTCAATTTCCAACATCGAGTGGAGACGCTCACGACTGACATAGCGATCACTGGATCCATAAATTGAATCGCTAAATTGCATGTCGTAGGCAGACATTGTTTTTGCAATGGAACCTGCCGCGCTACCAACCCGAAAAAACCAGCGAGCCGTCTCCTGTCCCGCCCCGATTTCAGCAATTGTTCCGTAAGCTCTCCGGTCTTTATTGAGGGTCAATGCTTTATGATGAGTATCAAGTAGGGATCTTTCCATGACAGCCTCCGCTTGGTCGGGTTGTTGTCCTATTGTCTGAAAATATCTATAAATTTTGTATTATGACTGGTTTATCATGTATCAAGTGTCGCTAAACCAGTTGTGATTTTAATTTTTATACGCACCTACCGCAGAATACAACATTATTTACTTATTTTTTGAATCTCTGTGGGTTTATCAATACCCTTATTTCCCAGCTAACAAATGATTTTTGGTCAGAAATTATTACAGCATAAATGGCTTATGAAGGACACCATTTGACAAAATGATTTTACTTGTATAAACTCGTACATTATATTGTATAAAATCATACAATTAATTGCATGTAGAGGCACAAATGAAATATAGGTTGAATAAAAATCAGTTACTCGACATTCTGGAAGGGTGGAACCACGTCCTCAAAAGGAAGGTCCACCTGATTGCTTGTGGCGGCACGGCCATGACATTACTGGGAGTGAAGCCTTCGACAAAAGATGTCGACTTCATGGTTCCTGAGGTCAAAGAGTACGAGTACCTGATAAAACAATTGAGAGCACTCGACTATAAACCGGTAACTGGTTCTGGGTGGGAGCGAACTGGAGAAAATTTCCAATTTGATATTTTCCGAGGTAACCGTATTCATACAACGGAATTGTTGGAATCCCCACTGTCGGTTGGCAGAAACACTGCTCTTGCCGAATACTCGCACCTCTATATTGGCATCCTGAATGAGTATGACTTGATTTCAAGTAAACTGATGCGTGGCACCAGGGTTGATTTTGAAGATTCCCTGATGCTGGTCGCAGCACACAGGGGAAAAATAGATATAGACAAACTTGTCGGACACTTCCAGGAACTGGTCACCTACGACGTGTCTGTAGATCGACTAAAACCAAATATCGAACGTCTTCTGGAGTTGCTGCGGGAGAATGGGCTTTATGGTGGATAAAAAATTCCTCAATGGATTATCAAACCTCGGATTTCCAATGTTTGAACCGAGCGATGAGATGGATGTTAACGAAACTCTGGCCGAAGTGGTCAAAAGCCAGGATACCCGCCTTTGGGAGGGTTTCCCGGTGATGGTGGCAAATGCCTCTGATAGCTATCAGTTTTCGCCGGATTTGGTCGATCGGCTATTGACCGACAAGGAACAAAGGGGACGCTTTCATCGTTTACTGCTTTTATCGTTATCTCTTTACAGCGTCTATCACCTGACCTACTCATGGATGAGCAGATACAAGAAGAATTTGTCGAAAAAAGACAAGGAGTTGGTCAAGGTCTGGAAAAACTCATTGACCCACAACCAGCCTCTAAAATGGGATAATGTCGAGCTTGACCCTGAGCGGCTGAAAGGGTTATTTGAACTCTATTTTGAGCAGAGTGCCGAAAAAGGCAGGCGCCAGAAAGAAAAGTTTGAAGAATTTTCTCTAGAGTATGCCCTGTCACAGGTTTTCTCACCGAAGCAGAAGGAACTATTCAAGAAGAGACTGAAAGGTCTTCCTTTGAGTAAAACCGAAAAAGAGTATTATTCGCGGACGGTTAAGAAAAAGGTTGTTGCACTGGCAAACTCAGAATTACATAGTCTGTCGCGAAAACTGCTGGAGCAGTAAAATTTGCTTGTTGCACAGCGTTCTTTGTTGCCAAAATATGTTGGCGAAGACCCACGCTAAAGAAAAACAACATTGGTCATTTATATAATCTATTTTACAGGCTTGGAACGTTGGTAAATTAAATTCACATCGGCGGCCAGTTTTCCACCTAGCGCCAAAAAAAACTCGTCATATTTTTGCTCTATCGTTTCTGTTTCAATCTCGGTCAAACCCTTAAACTCATGCTCGCGCGCCCGTTTTGACAGCTTGCCATTATTTTGATTGAGGAAGCGAATGAGCAAGTCAACCAGCTTGTCTGGCATGTCAATATAGTTTTTGATGAAGCCATCGAGAAGATCATACTTTTTCAGGTATTCAACCT
>JAOZQF010000150.1 GCA_029932345.1 Desulfuromusa sp.
TCGAAAATAAAGCGGACACGGCGTAAGACATCATTATTGGTCACTGATTTGCTCCCCTTCCTTCGGTTTTTTACTTCGATACCCCGGTTTGACCAGAATTTCTAGATAAAAGGATTCGAGCTGTTCTGATTCGGCCAGAGAGATGGACTTATTAATAGCAGACAGATGAATAACTTCACTACTTGCTTCATCAGCACCGAAACGGCAATCAAAATCCCAAAAATCTACGTCGGGAGGTAAGGTCTTTCGACGTTCTCTTCTGATATATTTTTTAACTTCATATTTGATGGCCTCAACAAGCCTTGGTACTTTGATCTTTGGGTGGGTCATTTTAAATGTTTTTTTCATAGCGATTCCAAAAGGGATAAGAAGGGTTAAAAGAGGGTCAGAGAGGTCTCCGTTTGCTTTTCTCAATATCAACGGCAGACCTGACCTCATTTAATTCCTTTTCTTTGAGCCTGTCAACCAACCTAATTGGCATTACTGGTCAATCAAAGTAAAATCTCATCCGACAAAGCTTTCAGAACCTCGCTGGCCTTACCTTGCAGGAATATATCGGTAATTGTATCCGTGTAATTGGAGGGGTGCAGGTTGACCTCGATGATCAGCGTACCGTTTTTATGGGCTTCGATAGGCAACATGGAAGCGGGCATAATTTCACCCGTTGTCCCAACAACCAACCAGACATCTGCCAGTTGTGTCTCTTCCTGGGAACGCTGATAGGCCTGAGGTGGAATCCCCTCGCCAAAGAAGATAAAGTCCGGTTTGAGCAATCCACCACAGTCGGGGCAACTTGGTGGCATACTGGAAAACAACTCGGGTTGAAATTGTAAAGTTTGCCGACAGGAGAGGCAGGTCAAACGACGGCTGGTGCCGTGAAATTCGATCACGTCCTGACTGCCGGCTTCCTGGTGCAGATTGTCAATATTCTGGGTGATGACACCGTGCAAAATTCCGGCTGACTCCAACCGTGCCAAAGCTTCATGAGCCGGATTGGGTTGGGCTGCGCCAAAGAAATCGTAAAATATCTCCTTGATGACTCGCCAGGAATCAGCAGGGTGGCGCTGAAAATACGATAAATCCAATACCTGAGGGTCATAGCGGCTCCAAAGACCGTCCGGGCCGCGAAAAGGGGGAATCCCACTTTCAACAGAAATACCTGCGCCAGTAAACGCTACCGCACGACTGCCGTCTTTGATTTTTTGGGCAGCCTGGCTGATGAGTGTTTCGTCCATAGTTACCGTAACTCCCCAATTTCGCAGCCCCCCCTACTTATTCACAACCTCCATCTTGGTCATTTTACTCCCAATAATTGCTGCAGCGATCACCAGTAATGAGGAAATAAAAATCATGACAATTCCTAATGCCGATAGTTTCCCCCACATCCCATCTTCAGCAAAGTGAAGAATCTGAACCGCCAGGACTTCGGTCCCCGGCCGGGAGAGAACGACTGAAAGAGTCAGCTCACGGAGAAACATACTCGCCATCAGAATCCAGCCAGAAACAATACCGGGAATCAACAGGGGGATAACAATCCGCCGCATGGTGTAGAAAGGACCAGCCCCACAGACCCGTGATGATTCTTCCAGATGGCTGTGAATCTGGACAAAGGCGCTTGAGATCGGCCTGATCCCATAGGGGAGATAGGTGGCGATATAGCCGATCAGCAGAGCAGTGAGCGTGCCATAGATGGGGGTGCGGACGAAAAACCACATGAAGCCGACGCCGATAACAATGCCGGGGAAAGAAAATGAGAGAAAGCTGAGCGATTCGAGAACTCCCGATGCGGTTGAGCGGATTTTGACGATCACATAGGAGACAAATATTGATAGAGTTGTTCCGATGGTTGCTCCGACCACACCGAGGAATAGACTGTTTTTCAATGAGAGCAGCGAAATAGGATCTTTGAGCACTTCAATCCAGTTGTCCCATGACATCATTGAAAAAGCTTTGGCACTGGGAACCATGGAATAAGGGAGCATCGAGGTATAAAAGAGGACGATCACCGGCAGCAGAATCAGGACAAAGGAGAGAATCCCGACAATCACAAACAGAGGATACTTGGCGTTTTTCAATTTAATCAGGGTGGGCTTGAAACCCCGGCTGGAAATGGTAACAAACTTTCCACTTTCGGAGGTCAGGTAGCGATAAACATAGATCAACGTGATTGAGGCGGCCAGAGCACTCATACCGATGGCTGCTGCCTTACCGAAATCCGCTGCAAATCCGGTCGCGATATTACGGTAAATATGGGTCGACAGGACATAAATACGTCCCGGCATCCCGATCACCGATGGGACGGCAAACGAGGCGAGACTTCTGACGATCACCAGGATTGCCGATGCCAGAATTGCAGGGCGGAGGACCGGCAAGGTGACCTTCATCAAGGTTCGCAGGTTGGATGCCCCACACACCTTGGACGATTCTTCCAGCGAGACATCAAAAGCACTCATCGCCGGGGCAATAATCAGATAGGCAATGGGGAGATCCAGCAACCCTTCAACCAGAATCATCCCCGGCAAAGTATAGATATCAAATAGCGCCTCTTTGAGGCCAAACAGATCCATAATAAGCCGATTGAGGGTGCCATTACTTGGATTCAGCAATAAGACCCAGCTGACCGAAAAGAGGATGTGCGGAATCATCATCGGGACAATGGCGATGACTTTGAAAATGAATTTATAGGGGAGGTCAGTCCGGGTGTTGACATACGCCAGAAACAGCGCCAGCAGAGTGGCAACCAGCGCCGATCCAATGGTAAAAATAGCGGTATTCCAGAGGATGGCGGCAAAATCAGGATCGGTGTAGGCTTCGACATATTTGACGGTCGTAAACTGGCCGAAAGAGACGAAGTCCTGCGAAAAACTACCCAGCAGCAACATGATAACCGGGCAGAGGGTGAGGAAACCAACGATGACAATCAGGGTTGTGGTCAGAGTCGGTTTTTTAAACATATAGTCACCTATCTAAAAAGAACCAGATGGTTAGGCTGAAAGGAGGAAGCAATGATCAGGGTCAAAAGAGATGGAAATATTGTCACCTTCAACGATATTTTCAGTCGGCTCGATGGTTGTTGTCAGCAAGGTGTCACCGATACGTATTTCTCCCTCGTCGGCTTCACCAATAAATATCAACGATTCCATCTTTCCGCTGAAAATATTTTGACCTTCTGCACCCTGTTCCGGAGCCAACTTGATAAATTCAGGGCGAACGCAGAGCATGGCATCCTGCCCAACTGGAATCCCCTGGCTGTTAAGTGCCCGAATGGAGCCAATTTCAGAAGCAAAAACCGCATGTTCCCCTTCCAGCTTTTCTACTTTGCCCTTGATCAAATTGGCACGACCGATAAAGTCAGCGACGAATTTATCATCTGAATTGAAATAGATTTTTTTCGGATCTCCGATTTCAATTATTTTGCCGGCTCGCATCACCGCAATCAGATCGGAAAGAGCCAGCGCCTCAATGCGGTCATGGGTGACGTAAATGGCGGTAATTTTTAATTCAGTGAGAAAACTGCGGAGTTCCTTGCGAGTTTCTTCACGAAGTTTGGCATCAAGGTTACTCAGTGGCTCATCAAACAGGATCACCTTGGGTTCTGCGACCAGGGCACGCGCCAATGCGACCCGCTGTTGCTGTCCGCCACTCAATTTGGTGGCTGGTCGATTCTCAAACCCGTCCAGTTGGACAAATTTGAGGGCTTTTGCAACCTGCTGGCGAATTTTATCTTTGGGAGTTTTTTTGGTCTGTAAGGGATAAGCAACATTGTCAAAAACATTCATATGGGGCCAGATCGCGTAGGTTTGAAATACCATCCCGAGACCCCGGTTTTCCGGTGGAACAAAAATATTTTTTTCACTCGACCAGACCAGCTCATCCCCAATGTAGATTTCGCCACCATCGGGAGTTTCCAGGCCAACAATACAACGGAGTAAGGTGGTTTTACCGCAGCCGCTCGGCCCCAGCAGGGTAAATATTTTGTTGGCAGGGATAATCAGATCAACATTATCGAGTGCCTTGATCTGCTTCCCTTCAGAATAGTAGTTTCGCGTCAGCCCTTTGATACGGATTTCCATAAGACCTCTAAATAGTGATCGGGGTAAATCTGACTGTCCCGAATGGCGCTAGTTCATGCAACAATCTGTAGTAAACTCGGGACTGTCCCCAGGTTCATCGGGGGCTGTCCCAAGAAGTTT
>JAOZQF010000031.1 GCA_029932345.1 Desulfuromusa sp.
CGGGTGGTTACGGAAACGCAACTGATTACGGTTCAGGAATGTCCGGCTGGTGTCTCAGCTGTCACACTCTTTACAATGCCGGCAACATGCACACCGTTGACGACGTTGTTCCTGCCGCTTACAACAGCTACTTGAAGACTGGCGATTACACTGGCACCCAAGCTGTTTCCTATGACCAAATGGTTCCTTTTGAGCGTAATCTGGCAGCTGACGTGCTCGATCCAACCAGCACCGTCGGTTCGGACGGCACCTCAACGGTCGCCTGTATCAGCTGTCACCGGGCCCATGCCTCGGCATTTGATAATGCGCTGCGTTGGGACAGCACTCATGAGATGTTGGCTCAATCGGGGATTCTGAATGAAATATCCACGACTCTCCTGGCCGACGGCGCGATCCCTTACTACAGAGATGGTGCTGGCTTTGATCCTGTTACTGAGTATGGCGAGTATCAGCGTTCACTCTGTAACAAATGTCACGTGAAGGACTAATATGCGGTAATAATCGGTTCTGGTGAGAGAGGAACCAGCCGATCAAATAAAATAAAGGCTGGGAGTGTTGCCGGACACTCTCAGCCTTTTTCTATTCAGTCTTACGGTAGTACCCTGTAATTTGCAGGGGACTAACCTGCCACTCCAACAAAATCTGGTGAAATCCCCAAATAAATCGTTAAAATTCCCAGATCTGGTGGTACGGCAAGGGGTGCTTTTAAAAACCCACAATGAAGTCACTGTTTTAAGGTTTGTTTTTCAGTTGTTCAGACTGGCATAAAGATTGCTGCTTTTTATCTAGGATCCAACAATTTTCATCCTGTTGCCCTTTATCTTGCAGCAGAAAAACCGTCCGGAGGTGCCCAGATTCGAATCAATGCACGGACAGTCCACAGCAGAATGCAACTGATGGGCAGCATGTTTTTTACTCTCATGCTGTTGTTGGCCACGGTTGTGCCCGGTCAGAGTCAGGGGTTTCATGCCGGTGGCGTTGCCAGTTGCAGCGGCTGCCACTCTATGCACAGCCCCCAATCCGGCAGCCAATGGCAGCTGCTGAATTCAGATTCAAGTTCCACCTGTCTCAATTGCCATGCCGGTCGTGGTGGTGTGAACAGCCCCTCGGTATTCAGTCCTGATGGTTCTGCCCTGACCCCGGGCGGCGATTTTTACTGGCTGACAAAAAGCTTCAGCTGGCTCGACGGCCAGAGCCCCGGTTATGACCACGGCCACAATATTGTCTCGGTCGATTTCAACCTGCTCTCCGATCCGATCCTGACAAAAGCTCCCGGTGGCAACTTCCCGGCAGCCCGGCTCAGCTGTGTCAGTTGTCACGATCCTCACGGTCAGATTGGTGGTGGTACCTCTCGAGGGAGCCCACCGGTTTCCCGGTCAGGATCTTACGGCGCAGGATCAGACATTGGCGCAAGCCGCGGCAACTATCGCCTGTTGGGTGACACGGAATATGTGACCGCTGGTTATTCATTCCGTAATGGGGCTCCGGTGGCCCGGCAGAGCAGCGTTAATAAATACGGAGAAAGTGACAGTTCCCACGTCGATTACGGTGCCGGGATGAGCGAGTGGTGTGGAAATTGCCACACTGCTTTTTTGCACAATAATCATCGTACCGGGGGAACTTCCTTTCAGCACCCAACTGGCAGTAATGCCTTGTTCACCCCGGACACTCTCAACTTTTATAACAGTTACTTGCGTAGTGGTGATTTTACCGGACTGGGTGCCACGGCTTATCTGCAATTCGTCCCGTTTGAACGCGGCACAATCAACCTGCAACAACTCGATCCCAACAGTACCCAGGGCCCTGACGCGACCGCTAATGTTATGTGTCTGAGCTGTCATCGCGCCCATGCCTCGGCTTTTCCCAATATTGGCCGTTGGGATTTTACCGCCAACCTGCTGGTTGATTCACATCCAGCGACAGGTGATGTCGGGGCGAGCGGAAGTGATCCTTACTACAGCTATTATGGTCGGGATATCGCTACCGATTTCGGTGCAGGACAGGGTCAATTCTGTGAAAAGTGTCATGGAGTAACACTGCCTTAAGGATTTGAGGATGATTACTGCGATTATAAATTATATGCGCGAACGGCAGAGAAACAGACTCCTTTTAGCTGGGAAAACGGTAAAGACGGCAATCGGGTCTCTGCTGGTTCTGCTGACTCTCTCCTGTGCCATCCCCCTGACTGTTTCACCCCCTCCTGCCGAGGTGGGAACCTTTAACCTCTTCCTGCAGCCCCTGCCCCAGGAGGCACAGCGGTTGAATTTCTCCTTCAGTGAACTGGTTGCCCTTCGCGACGATGGGATAGATATCCCGCTGAAAATTCGCCAACCGGTTATGACCACCGAACCGTTGATCAAAGTTCAGCAAAAATTGGCTTCTCTCACCTTACCGCCAGGGCAATACCTGGGGCTCCGCCTGCAGATTGAACAGGTCACCACAAAAGGGGAGGAGGGAGAGATGGCGCTGTTGCCACCAGCCAAGCCAATCCTGCTGAACTATCCCTTTACTGTCATTGAAAAGCAGGCTGAGACACTTTTTTTAAGCCTGTCTGCAGATCGACTGGTCACTGACGGAGCTTTTTTCACCCCGAAATTTTCTCTCTGGGAACCAGAACGAATGCTGACAAATTTAAAAGGTTTTGTCAGCAATGGCAACTCGCAGAGCCTGACCATCTTCAACAAGAGAAGTGCCCTGGTCACTGATTTGCTTCGAGTTGGCAAAAAACCACAAGACCTGGCGCTCGACCGGCGACGCGGTTGGCTCTATGTCGCCATGGCTGATGAAGATCTGATCGTTGTTGTCGAAGTCAGCAACGGAGAAATCCTTGGTCAGGCCCGCTTGCGTTTCGGTGATGAACCGACAGAACTGGCACTCTCTCCCAGCGGTAAGCGCTTGCTGGTCCTCAACCAGGGGAGCAACTCGGTCAGCATCATCGATACAGCTTCGCTGGCTGAGCTGGGCCGGGTTCGCCTGGATTCTGCGGCCAACGATATCTTTATCGGGCGAAACGAGGATTTCGCCTACGTCATCCATACTGTCTCAAGCACCTTGTCGTTACTTGATCTCAAATCATTGCGGGTTCGTACCTCAGCGATCCTCGCGGATGCGCCAGTTAAAGGGGTGGTCGGTAAAGACGGCAAAACCCTTTACCTGACGACCGACTTCTCAGCAGACCTGCTGGTGGTCAACGGGACTTCATTGTCGGTTCAAGAAAAGATCTTTGTCGGCAATGGTGCCGGTACGATCATCATGAGCAGGGTTACCGGGTTACTCTATATCGGCAGGCAAGATGGAGAGATCGCGGTTGTTGACCCTGAAATCCTGACGGCAATCGATTCTTTCAGATTGCCGGGGCCGATTCAGGCGCTGGCCATAGACTATGAAGAAAACTCCTTGCTGGCGTTGCTGCCGCAAAGTCGGTGCTTATTTAAAATTGACCTGGTCAGTAAGAGGCTGATCGGCACTTTGCCATTGGAATCAGCAAGCCATGCCGTCGTTGTGATGGGCGGACGATGACCGATGAGGCGGCTGAGCTTTTTCTGCATAGCGGCAGTACCACTGCTTGCCGTATTTGCCGGGGTTATGCTCTACCCCCAAATGCTTTGGTCGGACAGTCTCCGTTTGATGACCAACCTGGAGTATCGAGTGAACAATAACAAAATCACAGATAAAGCCACCGGGGAGACCCGCAAGGTCGATAATAAGCTCTTTTGGCAGATCTATAATCTGGATATGCAGAAAGAGTTGTTTCCCAATCTGACTCTCAATGGCGGCGGGGTATTTGAAGAGAACAAGATTGACACCAAAGTTGATGGTGACGACTCAGACCGAAAGGAGACTGCGATCCGCCCCTATATTGACCTGCAATTAAACTCACCATTGCTGAAAGCAACCACCGGTTATCATAAAAACGAACTTAAACTAAGCGGCTCTGAGCTTGAGACCTCAAGAAGGTTCACCAAGGAATATACTGGTTCCGCCGCCTGGAAACCGGTTGAATTACCAACGGTGAATTTTTATTATTCTCATCTTCTCCGTTACAATAAGCCAAATTCCACGGAACAGAAGATTGATAAAGAATTAGACTCTTATCAGTTGGAAAGCCGCTACGATTACCAGAAATACCAGTTTGATTTCAGTCATATGAGCTCTAAAGATCACGACCGGGTCACTGGCTTTGAAACCACGAGCGATACGGATATCGGGACCGTGCGCTACTACGACAGTTTTCAGCAAGGGAAGTTTACTCTGGGTGGCGGTGTCAGAATCAAACGTGATCAGATAAAGTTCAGCGGCAGTGGCGAACGCCTGGTGCCGACCCCCATCACCGGGAGTCCTTTTTACAATCTGGATGATCCTCCTCCGGCAACAGCTAACAATATTGATGATTTCATTACCAACCAACCTCTCAGCAATGTCAATTTACTGCAGGACGGAGCCCCACAGCTCAGCTTCGGCCTCAATTTTCGCGCTGCAGAAGAGCTGGACACAATTTATGTCTACCTTGAACCGGACAGTCCGTTAAACAACCAGGCATCGTCAAGTGAAGTTGACAGCATCAAGGATCTTTACTCATGGAGTCTCTTTGTCAGTGACGATCAGATGAACTGGACCCGGCATGCAATCACGAATAATAATTTTGATGTGTTTGAAAATCGTTTCGAAATCTCTTTTCTTCCGGTAAAAGCACCTTTCGTAAAAATTGCTGTGACCCCACTGCCAACGCTGCTTCTGCCCGGTAAAGAGATCCGTCTTTCAAACTTGAGGTCATTTCGTACTTTGCCGCCTGATACGTCCAAGTTCACCACCACTGACTGGAAGACCGACATGACTCTGAACTGGAAAATGTCTGAAAGAACCTCTTCCGGGTACGATTTTTTGTACCGTGAAGAGACCAGCGATCCGTTTGACGACAAGCGGACGCTGCTGAATCTCGGCGCCAGATTGAGTCACAGAATCAATCACATTTTTGATACCAACCTGCGCTTGTCACGCACAGCTGTTAGCGAGCGCGGTGAGGCGGACAGAAGCGGATATATTTTCTCCTCCTCCTTGATGGCTGACTACCTGGAGACCTTCAGTCAAAGCCTGATCTACAGCTTTACTCGTCAGGATGACGATGATGACGGCACCGGGACGACGAATGCACTGCTGCTAAGAAACAATCTGTACCTTTATGAAGGTTGGAGCACGGTTTTTGACACTGGCTATACCTGGCAGAATCCGGTTTATGGAGAAGACAGCAATCGAACCTTTGTCCGTGTGGATAACAGCATCATTCCGAATCAATGGATGAATTTCACCCTTTACTATGAGATCAGCTGGACCGATACGGACGGCCGTAAGAAGCGCCGTGAAGAGTCGCGCCGCCTGATTGCCAGCTGGGTTCCCCTGGCGTCTCTGAGTTTGAACGCAGATATTTTGCTAACCGATAATAGTGGCGAGGAGGATTATTCCTCCACGATACAGCAATATTCTGTCAACTGGGCACCCTTTCGTGATGGCACCCTGCAATTTTCTCTCTCCTACAACGTGCTGGACGATAACGAAAATGATGATACCTGGGTCATTTCGCCGATGGCGAGTTGGCAGATCAACAAACAAAGCTTGCTGACTTGTGACTATTCGGTGGGTGAAAGGGATGGCCAGAGAGAAAAAAATGAGTTTGACACCCTCAGGATGACGTTACGAATCTTCTATTGATTGAACCGGTTGCAAGGGAGAGTGATCCACTCCATAACAGAGGTACTGATATGAAAAGATTTTATTCAGGTCGTTGGTTTGTCGGGTGCTTATTGTTTATATCGGTTGGCTGCACCACAGCATCAAATCCACCGGATTACACCAGCCAGCGGATGGACTTCAGCGCAGTACGTTCAGTTGCGGTTCTGCCGCTCTTGAACCTCTCTTCAGATGATCAGGGCGGGGAGAGGGTTCGGGATGCCTTCATGGGGATGCTGCTGGCCACGGAGGCCATCTATGTGCTGCCTCCCGGTGAGGTGGCACGTGGCATTGCCCTCTCCGGCATGCGGATGCCGGAGACTCCTTCGATTGAGGAGATTCTTAAGCTGAGAACGGTGCTTGAGGTTGATGCCGTGATTACCGGGGTTCTCAGGGAGTACGGTGCGGTTCGCTCCGGTTCGGCTGAAGCCAACCTGCTTTCACTCAGCTTGCAGATGATTGAGACCCAGACCGGCACAATGGTCTGGTCGGCCTCATCAACAAGGGGAGGAATATCCATGTCTGACCGGATGTTAGGAAGTGGCGGTCAGCCGATGAATGATATAACGACCGAGGTGATCAATGACCTTCTCGACCAACTTTTTGAATAATTTTCGGCTCATCATGCTGCTGCTGATGTTGTCACTGGCAGCGTGTGCCGGGATTGAACCCGATCAGCCGCCACTGACAATCACTTCGTCAGAGGTCGTTCTGCAGGGTTCACCGGTGGCACGGCGTGGTGCACTGCACTGGAGGGTCACCACTTCGGGCGGAGCAGGATCAGTGACCTCAGAAGTGCTGGTCAAGAAGAATGGAGCCGAAAGACTCATCTCTTCCGGCGGGTCGGCAACCGGTTCCTGGACCCCGAAAGAGCCAGGTCTTTACCGCGTAAAAGTGATTGCAATCGATGCAGGGGGGACTGTCGCTGATAGTGGCTGGTCAGACGAGCACCGGTTCGCGCCGCAACTTGATCGAGATTCTCTCTACGCAGTATTGCCTCTGGAGAACCTGAGTGACACCAATATCCCGCAGAAAGATATCCAGGCAACTTTGCGGGCGAGGTTGAGCGCAGAGGGGTTTAATCTTCTTGAACAAGCCTCTTTGGACAAGTTTATGGCGAAGCATCGAATGCGGCACGTCGGTGGACTAAACCGAAACCTCAGCCGGAAGATGCAAGATGAGCTGGGAGTCGCCGGGGTCTTTGTCACGTCACTGGAGAGCTGGCAGGAAGATCTCCCTCCTCAGGTATCGCTGATTATTCGAGTGATCTCGACAGGAGAAGTGCCGGAAGTTTTTTGGATCGACAGTATTGGTTTGACCGGTGACGATGCACCCGGGTTGCTGGGTTTGGGTCGGATAAAGAGCCCCCGGTTGTTGTTACAAAATGCTTTGGAAAAATTACTCGCCTCTTACCATGCATATTTAACCGGACATTGTCCCGAGTATCTGCATATTGCCGCGACTCAACAGCTGTTGCTGACCAACGTCGGCGACGGTAGCGCCGAGGTCATCGAGACAATCAAGAATAAGCATCAACCGCAGTTCTTTTACCGGGCATCGACATTTAACCCGGCAGGACAGTACACGGTTGCAGTGATCCCTTTTCTTAATATCAATGCCAGAAAGCACGCCGAGAAAATCGTTGCCTTGCACCTTGTCGAACAATTGAATCGCTATGCGAACATCCGGGTGTTTGAACCGGGTCTGGTGCGTGAGACCTTGCTGCGTTACCGGATGATCATGCAGCAAGGACCGTCTCTGGCAGCCGCAGATATTCTGGCCAGTAAGGACATTCTTGGTGCTGACCTGATTCTCTCCGGCAGAGTCTTCGATTATCAGGGAGAGTTTGGTGAAAGCAAGGTCGATTTTTCTGTGCAGATTTTCGATGGGATCAAACGTGAAGTTATCTGGGCGTCACGCAGCTATGCCACCGGCAACCAGGGAGTGTACTTTTTTGACTGGGGCTGGATCCCTTCTGCCCATGGTTTGTCCAGGAGAATGACTCAGGCGGTGGTCAGGAAACTGGAAGAATAAACAAATTAATTAATTTTTTAAATTCGTGTCATCACGGCACGACAGCTAGAAAGAGGGATGACATGCTAAATATCTTTACTCAACTGGTTTCTGTTTTCGCTGTTTTGTTGGTCACCATTACGCCAGCTTTAGGATTTGGAGGCGCTGGCAGCACGGCCAATGCAGAGCCCTTAAAGCCGGTGGTGACGGAAGAAATGAAAGCTCTGACGGTCCCAATTCGGATAACGGGGACGAAGAAAATTCTGCAGGTGCCACTGTTTTCCGAAAAATATGCCCAGCTACCGGTGGCAATGGTTAATGAAGAACCGATTACCCTGGCAGAATTCACCCGTGAACTTGCAACGGTACACAGTGGTATGGGTGATTCTGAAACCCCGGCAAGTCAGAACTTTTCTAAATTGCTGGAACGGCTGATCGAGATAAAGCTGATTAAACAGGAAGCTCTCAATATCGGCTTTGACCGGACGCCTGCGGTTCAGAATCAAATTGAAGAGTTTGAGTTGAAAACCTTGGTCCAGCACTTACTCGCCAAACAGGTCAGGGATCTCCAGGTGGATAAAGATGCTGTCGAAGAGCTTTACCAGCAGATGGCAATTGAAGTCAATTTATCGGTTTACAACTTCCAGCAGCAGGCTGATGCCGAGACTCTGATTAAAGAGCTGCAGAACGGTGGTGATTTCAAGCTATTGGCAGATACTCTGGTTGCTGAGGGGAAGGGAGAAAAGAGCGGGGGGGATGCTGAATATGTCAAACTCAACGACCTTTTACCTAATGTTGCCAAGGCAGTTTTTAGCATGGATATCGGCGCGGTCAGTGTGATTTTCAAGACAGAAAAAGGTTTCGTAGTTTTCAAACTTGAAGACCGCCGCACCTATGAGGATCAACAAGTTCGCCTGGCGGCAAAAAATCGGGTGCTGCAAGAAACATCTCGCCAGAAGCAGATGGATTATCTCAATGATCTGATAGAAAAGTATGCCACCTTTGATGATGAGGTTATGGCATCGCTGGATTTTGCCAAATTTTTAGCAGAAGATCCAGAGGCAACCAGGACCGAGGTGTTTTCCCGCTTGGGAAATGATCAGCGGGCGCTGGTGACCCTGATCAATGGCAACGAGACCACTACGATTACTGTTGCGGAGGTTGCCGGGGCGCTACAGGCATCCCTGTACCATGGGGGCGAAAGAATCGATGCCGACCAGCTGAATAACCAGAAAATAACCTATATTAAGAACAGACTGACTGCGCTTACCGGAAGAATGGAAGCGGAACAGCAGAATATTCAGAACTCGGTGGCATATCTGGAAGCAGTGAAAAAGTTTAAGGAACAGTTACTTTTCGATACCTTTATGGCTAAAGCGGTCATCCCCGGACTGGTTGTTTCTGAGGAGGAGGTTCACAAGTACTATAATAACCATCTTCAGGACTATTCATCACCAATGATGATCAAGATGAGCAGCCTCATTTTCACCAACCCGCAGGATGCTCAGGAAGCCGTGAATAAGCTTCAAGCCGGCAGTGATTTCAAATGGGTTTCCGCCAACATGACCGGCCTGGCTGACAAAAATAATAAAAACATCCTTGCCCTTGGTGACAACTTGCTCACAGAGACCGCCCTGCCGAAGGATTTGCAGAAAAAGGTCAAAGGAGCCCGACAGGGTGATATTTTCTTCTATGCCGGTCCTGATGAGCTTTACTACACCCTGGTCGTTGAATCCGTTTTTCCGCCCAGAACAAAAGACTATGAGGACGTCAGGCAGGAGGTCGGTAAAATCGTCTACGGACAGAAAATCAATGCAGCTTTTAAAGAGTGGGTGCGCAAGCTGAAAGAAGTTTACGAAACAAAAATATTTATTGTCCAGAATAAAATCTGATCTGTTGTGAAAAGGTATTGATTAAGTTTGTATCCCGCTAAAGCACCATCACGCATGGAGTTGTCATGATGCCAAAAAACTCTGGACCCCTGAGATTGACCCTGGGAATCATCCTGTTGTTCTGCTGTGTCCTCACCTTGCAGCTGGTTTGCCCTGATGAAAGTCAGGCCGCCCGCCGGAAGTTCAAAAAGAAAGAATGTACCGATTGCCACAGTGACTTTTCAAAAGAGTACCGCAAAATGAAAAACCAGCACCCCGGGATGGAAGATGGAAAATGTCAGGAGTGTCACCTGTCACATGGCATTGTCGGCAAGCTGTTGTTGGTTGAGGAAGGGAACAAGCTCTGTTTCCGTTGTCACGAACAGGAGAATTTCAATCTGGATAAAAAAACCGGTGTACATACCGCCCTGCGCCGGGGGAAGTGTACCTCCTGCCATGATCCCCACGCCTCTGATTCAGCTAGTTTTCTGAAATCCGAGGGGGAGAAAATGTGTTTCAACTGCCACCAGCCGGACAAATTTCAGAAAAAGGTGGTTCACGGTATTATCGGAGAAGAGGGCTGTCGGGCCTGTCACCAACCGCACTATTCAGATCAACCGAACTTGTTGACCGGGGCGCCGGAAAAACTCTGTCTATCCTGCCATAACCATAAAAAATCTGGTTTTAAAGAGGCTCATGGCGGCTATCCGGTGGACACGGCTAACTGTACCAGCTGCCACGATCCGCACAGTTCGGAAAATGATAATTTGTTGAGAACCAGCCTGCACAACCCCGTCGCCGAAGCGGAGTGTGATTCCTGCCATAATGATGCGACCGACAAAGAACCTTTTGCCTTGAATACACCCGCAGAAGAACTCTGCCTGATGTGTCATGACAATGATTCCATTCAGGGGGATGGTGCGGTACAGCATGAACCTTTTGAATCAGGTGAGTGCCTCTCCTGCCATGATCCCCACGCCTCGGAGCAAAGCAGCCTGCTGCTCAATACCGGAAATAACCTCTGTTTCAATTGCCACGAAAATACCAGCAAAAGAAACCGTTTCCCACACGCCCCGGTGGAAAGTGAAACCGGTTGTCTCTCCTGCCACTCACCCCACTCCGCTGCTTATGCCGGACTGGTGAATAAACCGGACGGGGAGCTGTGTTACGAGTGCCATGCAGAAACGCGGACAAACGGAGCGAAAAACAACAATCAACACAGCCCATTTACAGAAAATATGTGTACCAGCTGTCATAACCCGCATGGCTCCAGCGCAGAGAATATTCTCATCAACCGAGCGGATAGTGTCTGCTATTCCTGCCATTCTGGATTGGAAGCAGAATTCATGAGAGCCAATGTTCACAGACCGTTGCAAACCGGGCAATGTACCGCCTGTCATCTCGGTCATGGCGCAGACAATGAACTGTTTCTCAAAGCTGAAGGGGAAAAACTCTGTACGACCTGCCACGAGAAAAGTCTCTTCCAGGAGGAATCGGCGAGTATCCATGATCCCTACGAAGAAGGTGAATGTCTGACCTGCCATGATCCCCACGCCAGTGATAACAAAGGGATAAACCTGGAACCACAGAAGCTGCTCTGTCTGAGTTGCCATAGTGATTTTGAAGACCAGCTGCTTGCAGATAAAAGTCAGCATCAACCGGTTACAGATGGGCAATGTACCGTCTGCCACAACCCGCACCAGTCAAAGCTTAACTCCCTGCTGCTGGCGCAAAGTCGAGATCTCTGTCTGACTTGTCACACCGATCTAAAATCGAAAATGGCCACAGAAAACACCCATTCTCCAGCTGAAAGGGATTGCCAGCGGTGCCATCAACCGCACTCAGGGGATATTGACAGGCTGTTGACCCTGCCGTTGCAATCTCTCTGCACCGAGTGTCACAATTCGGACAAAGAGTCCTTTCAGAAAGCCCATATTTCGATCGCGGCCAAGGATATGAATTGCATGAGTTGCCATGATCCCCACGCATCAAAAGATCCGAAATATTTTAAACCGACGATGCATGCTCCTTTTGCAGCAAGATCCTGCGATGCATGTCACATAGTTGAGAAGGAGTAGATATGACTGCTATGAGACTCCGAGAGACAATCATCATTTTGCTCCTGATCGGATTAACTCTGAGTTTTTCTGCTGCTTTCGCCCAGGCAGAAGGAAAGTTCAAACTCAAGCCAGGCGCTACGGGCAAGCTTTGCCTGAGCTGTCACACCACATTCAGTGCCAAGATGAGCGCAAAGTATATTCACACCCCTCTGGTTGAGGGGGCCTGTTCCGGTTGCCATAACCCCCATGCCTCAAATCACGGCATGCTGATGGAGGGGGATGCCGATTCAATCTGCTACAAATGCCATGATAATATCGTAGCGGATGGAGCAGTGAGCGTACATCAGGTCGTGGTTGAGGGAAAATGTGTCTCCTGCCATGATCCCCATTCCTCAGACAACCCTGCCAACCTGGTCAAGGGCGGTAACGATCTGTGTTTTAACTGTCATAAAGAGTTGGGTGAAAAAATAGCCAGCAACAAGTACGGACACCCCCCGGTGAAAAAGGACTGCTTGAATTGCCACAATTCGCATGCTTCAGGCAAGAACGTCAGCCTGCTCAAGATGGACGAGCCGAAACTATGCCTCAGTTGTCACAAGACCAACAGCAGCGGGTTCAAGAAAAGCCACGTAAATTATCCGGTTGAACAGAAACGCTGCACCACCTGCCACGATCCACACGGCTCGAGTTCCGGAGCGATTCTGGCAGACAACATCCATGCCCCGATCAAAAACGGCATGTGCAACCAGTGCCACAATGAAGCGGATGCTGAACAACCTTTTGCGCTGAAGAAGAGTGGTTTTGAACTCTGTCAGGGCTGCCATTACGAGATGATCAACGAATCTTTTGGCAAGAACCGTTTACACTGGCCATTGGTTGATAAAACCGGCTGCATCAATTGCCACACCCCACACGCTTCTGCAGAAGAAAGTCTCTTACGCAAGCCAATGAAGGAAGTTTGTGGTAGCTGTCATGCTGACATCCTGGCCCGACAGGACCGGTCGCAGACCAAGCATCAACCGGTTGATGATGGAGAGTGTACAGTCTGTCACTCACCACATGCATCGAATCAGCTCTTCTTACAGAAAGAGGCAACAACCATCGCTACCTGCGCCCAGTGCCACGATTGGCAGACTCACTCGACCCACCCCATCGGAGCCGAGGTCATTGATCCACGCAATCCCAATCTGGCGTTGGACTGCCTTAGCTGTCACCGAACCCATGGCACGGAATACAAACAATTTTTGTATTACCCGGACGTCAAGTCTCTCTGCGTTCAATGCCATACCAAGTATCGGAGATAAACCATGCGCCAATTATTTATTTATTTCAGCATCGCACTCTTTTTAATAATCATGTTGGTAGCGCCGGCCATCGCGGCAAAAATAAAACATCGGGGCTCCGTCTATACTGACAAGGTCGGGATGGCACTCAAACATCCGGAGGGGGTCGCCTGCGGTGATGATTCTTTTATCGTTGCCGATACCGGAAACAGCCGAATTGTCCGCTATTCCATGACAGTTCAAGGCTTGCTTCCGGGGGCGGTCTTACCACTAGCGGAAAGTGTCCCGCTGGTTATCCAGCTAAATTCCAAGGGTGATATCTATTTTCTGGAGGGTAAAACCCGCACCATTATCAAGATGAGTGGGGATGGGCAGATTATGGGCAAGATTGAACCGCAAAAAGTGCCCATGCCGAAAGCATATATACCGCGCAGTTTCAAGCTGGACAAACAAGATAACCTTTATCTGCTGGATATTTTTTCTGAGCGGGTTCTGGTTCTCAATGCTGCCGAAGAATATGTCCGGCAACTCCCATTTCCAAAGGGCTACCGCTTTTTTTCCGATCTGGCGATCAGTCCACAAGGAGTGATCTACTTACTCGACAGCGTTGCTGGAACACTCTACGTGGCCGATCCCGGTGCGGCAGCCTTTGAACTGTTGAGCGGCGATCTCAAGGAGCATATGAATTTCCCAGTCAGTCTGGCCATCGACAGCAAAGGGACTCTTTATCTGTCAGATCAGTACGGTAGCGGCCTGGCACTGGTTGGCAAAGATGGCAGTTTTCAGGGACGGAAATTCGGTATGGGTTGGGAAGATGGTCAACTTTACTATCCGGCACAGGTTTGTATCAACCCGCAGGATACTTTAATCATTGCCGATAGAAATAACAGCCGGGTTCAGGTATTTAATATTCTTGAGAAATAACCGGGGGAAGGTTCTCTGGGGGACAACCTCTACTTTTATTATTCTTCGGCAAAACAATTTATCGAGTTGACACCCGTTTCAAACAAGTGTTTAAATCAGCTCTTAATTCTTTCGCTGAAAGTAGATCCCATGTCGCAGAGCGATACCAAAACCCGGATATTGGATGGGGCGGAACAACTGTTCGCCCGAGAAGGATTTCATAATACCTCGCTCAGAACTTTAACCAGTCTGGCGAGTGTTAATCTGGCTTCGGTTAACTATCACTTTGGTTCCAAAGAGTCATTACTCCAGGCAGTTATAGAACGTCGACTCCTCCCCTTGAACAGGATCCGGGAAGAAAAGATTGAGAAAGTTCTGAGCGCTGCAAAAAAAATTGCCTCCCCTCCTGAGGCAGAAGCTCTCCTCCGCGCCTTTATTGAACCAACCATGGAATTTCGTAATTCCAGCCCGGGCGCCCGTGATTTCATCTCTTTAATCGGTCGCTCACTGACTGAACCGGATGAGACAATCCGCAACTGCTTTATGGATCTTGCTCTGCCGATTCTACAGGTTTTATTTGAAGCTCTCCATCAAGCGTTGCCGCAACTCTCTCCGGCTATCCTGATGACCCGACTCCAGTTCATCATCGGGACAATGAGCCATGTCATGTGTATGAGCAGCCATTCGATTTTTCACAGTTCGGAGCTGCCGCCAGCGTTTGATCACGACGCCCTGGTTGAGCCGTTAATAAAATATGTTGTTGCCGGGCTGGAGGCACCAGAATGAAACTGTTATTACTTTTCCTGTTACTGCTTAGTGGTTGCAATCCGCTACAGATGAAGCCACTTGAACCACCCGCCCCGCCAGATAACTACGCAACTGAACAAATTGAGCCGGTCGTGCAAATATCGGAGTGGTGGTGGAAAGACTTTCATGACCCACGGTTAAATCAACTGCAGCAGCAACTGTTTTCCAACAATCTTAATCTGCGTCAGGCCCTCTACCGTCTCCAGCAGCTGGAGGCATTGCAGAAAATAAGTGGGGCACGCCTCTGGCCACAGATTAACCTGAACGGTTCAATCAGCCGCGACAGTGTTCCCGGAATAGTCGATGATACACTTTCGACCAACAAACGCTTTTCGGTTGCAGCAGGGTATGAGTTAGACCTATGGAACAAGCTTAGGGATCAGGAGAAAGCAGCAGAATTACGGCGACAGGCAGGGGAAGAGGAGGTCCAGTCGTTACTTCTGAGTCTCAGCGCGCAACTGAGTGAGCAATATTTTCTGGCTGTGGAACAACGGGCTCAACTGAAACTCCTTAAGCGGCAGATCAAGCAGAGAGAGCTGTTTTTACAAACCGTCACAGAACGGTATCGGGCAGGGTTGTCGGCAGGGACTGAAGTTTACCGGGCACAACAGAACCTGGCAATTGCCGAGACGCTGGTTCCGGGGCATCAAACAACTTTAATCCGGGCACAAAACAGTATTGCGCT
>JAOZQF010000032.1 GCA_029932345.1 Desulfuromusa sp.
TTTACGACACCGTATTTTATTTACCCTGCAACAGATAGGCTTCAATAAAACCATCCAGATCACCGTCCAGAACCGCATCGGTATTTCCGGTTTCATGCCCGGTTCGATGATCTTTCACCATCCGGTAAGGGTGCAGCACGTAAGAACGGATCTGACTGCCCCAGCCTATCTCTTTTTTCTCCTCAGAAAAAGCGGCTGCCTCCTCCTCCTTCTTGCGGATTTCCATTTCGTAGAGACGCGCTTTCAACTGCTTCATCGCCGTGGCTTTATTGCTATGCTGCGAACGTTGATTTTGGCAGGCCACCACAATACCGGAAGGAATATGGGTGATCCGAATCGCTGAATCGGTTTTATTGATATGCTGCCCCCCGGCGCCGCTGGCACGAAAAGTATCGACCTTAATATCTTTGTCTTCAACCTCTATTTCGATGGAATCGTCCAGTTCGGGGAAGATGAAAACCGAACAGAAAGAGGTGTGACGCTTGGCGTTGGCATCAAAGGGGGAAATCCGCACCAGCCGATGGATGCCGCTTTCGGAGCGCAGATAACCATAGGCATAGTCGCCCTCCACGGTGAAGGTTGCACTCTTGATCCCGGCCTCTTCGGCCGGCTGATAATCGGTAAATTCTACCTTAAAACCTTTACGCTCGCAGTAACGCAGATACATCCGCAGCACCATATCTGCCCAGTCCTGAGCCTCAGTACCACCAGCCCCGGCATTGATACTCAAAGTTGCATTGCTGGCGTCATGCTCCCCTGATAACATCCGGGCAAATTCCATCTTATCAATCAGTTTTTTCAGATCAGGCAACAAAGCGTTAACTTCAAGCAGAGTTTCTTCATCCTCCCCTTCTTCACCTAACTCAATCAGCACTTGAATATCCTCCAACTGCTGCCTGGTAGAAGTACAATCTTCAACGACTTTTTTTAAACTGGTATGCTCTTTTAAACGTTCCTGCGCTTGATCGCCACGATCCCAAAAGTCCGGTCTGGCAATCTCAGCCTCAAGTTCAAAAACCCGCTCCTGCTTTCCCGGAACGTCAAAGATACCTCCACAATTCTTGAAGTTTTTTCAACAGATCATTGACCGTTTCTTTTGGCTCGCGGAACATCTTTTTCTCCTTCTATTATTTCGTTTATTTGTAACTATTCAGCACAGTTGTTAGTAAACTGGGGACTGTCCCCAGCTACACCGAGGGCTGTCCCGAAAGTTTACGTAAAAAGGAATCAGATGGCTGCCATCAAGTCGGGCAGTATAACTGAATCCGAGTTAAAAAACAGCCTGTGGAACAATAAAGACCAACCTTTTTGCTGGTTGGTCTTTTTGTCACAATCTGCTCACAAATCCACCAGTTGCTCGAATCTGCATGATACTACTCTTAAGATGGTTAACTTAATCAGGTAGCCTCAACAGCCGCTGCTGCAATACTCTTCAGATCAGCCCGCCGATTTACGACAAAGATTCCAATCAACACGACCAGCCCAGCCAGATGTATCAACAGAGTTGTCGGCCACAACAGGGCGGCAGCGGCAGCTAACGTCAACAGGCGAAGGGGGATAGGCAGCTTTGCCTCCATATACCCTTCGATCCCGGCGGCAAAAGCATAAACACCAAACAGAGCAAAAAAGAAGATCGAAAACACCTGATCCCAGGAACCACCGATAAGTGGCGTATAGGCAAACAACAGCGGTACAATATATATTCCCTTGGCAATCTTCCACGACTGGAATCCGGTTTCCATCGGTTTGGTACCGGCAATTGCAGCACCGGTAAAGGCGGCAAGAGCAACTGGCGGGGTAACATTGGAGTCCTGACTGAGCCAGAATACGATCAGATGTGCCGATAACAGGCCATACATCAACACCGATTCACTCAACATCGATTCACGCACCGCACTGATCAAATCAATCGGTACGGCATCAATAATGGTGCGTGCCGCAGCATGATTCATCGGGTTACCAATTTCGGCAAAATGTTCCGGTGCGGCAAGCATGAAAATTGCCTTCGCAGTTTCAGTCACCTGACCGTTCGCCAGAGCTTCAACTAACAGGCCGTCAGAGATAAGACCGTGCAGTGCCGGAGCAGACAGGGTTCCAAGAACAATATAAGCGGCAGTCACCGGCAACCCCATACCGAGCACCAGCGATGCCAGAGCAACCAGAAGAATTGCTATCGCCATATTGTGACCCGCCCACTCGGTAATCATCAGCGAAAAAGTATTTCCAATCCCAGCGGTTGCAATGACATTGACAATCAGACCGACAGCGCAAAGTAATATGGCTGTCATCACCATATTTTTTGCCCCCATCGCCATCGCTTCGATGATCGCCTTCAGTCCCATTTTATTCGGACTGAACCAGGATGAAACCACGACTGCAATAATACTGATCCCAGCCGCATAGGTCGGCGTAAAACCATAAATCAGCAGTGCGATGAGAACCCCGATCGGGGCCAGAAAAACAATCCCGCCCTTTTTGAGAACCTCGATTGCTGAAACTTTTTCATCATCAAGTGCCGTTACAAAGCTGCGTTTGGCCTCAATTCTGACAAAAAATGCCACTGTGGCAAAATAGAGAATCGCCGGAAGAATGCTGACCAACACGATGGTGTTATAGGAAATCTGGGTATAGGTTGCCATGATAAAAGCACCCGCCCCCATGATCGGTGGCATCAACTGACCTCCGGTCGAAGCCGCAGCTTCGGTTCCTGCAGCAAATTTGGCAGGGAATCCAGCTTTTTTCATCAGCGGAATGGTGATAACTCCGGTCGAAGCGGTATTGGCAACTGCGGAACCAGAAATAGTCCCCATCAGCCCGGAAGCCATAACCGCAACCAGTCCAGGGCCACCCACCATTCTTCCCGCCACGGCACGAGCCAGATCAATAACAAACTCCCCGGCGCCAGAACGAAGAAGAAATGCTCCGAAGAGGATGAACATGAAGACATAGGTCGAAGATATCCGGGCAATCGTACCAAACAGAGCGTCATCCCCGTAGACACTACGGAACAGAATTGTCTCGGCACTTAAACCGGCAAATTTAAAAACCCCGGGAACCAGCGGTCCCCACCAACCAATATAAGTGAGGGCGACAATAATCAACACCGGAATAAACCAACCCGCCACCCGACGAGTAAATTCCAGGGCACAGAGGATCAGGATCACCCCCACCACCCATTCGATATTCGACAAAACTACGCCACGTGCGTAAATGGCATCTTCCATGGCGATCATGTAAACAGCGGAGCCTGCAGCTAACAGTCCCAATAGAATATCGGAAACACGCCACGCAAAAGAACCATCTTTTTTAAAGGGATAAATCAGTGCGGCAAGCAGAGCAAACCCGGCAAAGTGGAGCGCATTCTGCCAAAGAGTCGGCAGCACAACCACAACATTAAACCAGATATGCATCACCGATATGGCAACACCGAGAACCAGCAAAATCATTGTATGGAGTGGATGGACTTCAGTTTCAGCAGCAGTCATAAGATTGATTCTCCAGACAAAAAAATACGGCCACCCCAAGTAACCTGTGGGGTGGCCGTTTAAAATAACTACTTAATGAGCAATCAGATGAGCAGGAATCTTGATTCCAACTTCTTGGTAATATTTAGCTGCGCCCGGATGGAGCGGCATCGGCAAACCGGCAATCGCACTTTCAACTGACATCGCTTTGGTTGCACCGTGAATTGCATTCAGAAATGGCAGGTTCTCGTAAACTGTCTTGGTAATCCGGTAAACGGCATCTTCATCCACATCTGCACGAACGGCAAGAAAGTTTGGCTGGGCAATGGTGTTGATATCTTTTTTCTGCCCGGGATAGGTTCCGGCAGCAATAACTTTACGGGTCCATAGATTACGACCACCATCAGCCTGTTTCATCTGCTCATCGGTAAAATCAAGAACGGTAATTTTATCAGCACCCATGGCTGCCATGGCCTTAGTAACAGCACTGACTGGAGCACCAGCAGGAGTTCCCATACCACTAACCTGACCATTCTGCAGGGCATCAGCAGATGGACCATAACCTACATGAACCAGTTTATAGTCTTTGGCAATATCTACACCCAGATTAGCCAAAAGTACGGTGTTAGACCCAAGGGTTCCTGAATTCTTCTTACCCATGGCCATTGCCTGACCTTTCATCCCAACCAAATCAGCAACAGTACCGGTCTTGGCAAATTTTTTCAGGATGGTAAAATGTTCAACATTCTGCCACAGCATGGAGACAGAACGCAGTTCTTTCTGTGGACCAGCGCTAGCGATCGGACCAGTACCATTCCAGGCATAGGAACCATAAAGACCCTGCAAAATTGCAAACTGGACTTCATCATCACGCAACAGCTTAATGTTCTCACCAGAACCGGCTGAATTAATGGCCGACATACCAATCTTCTGTTTTGGTTGTAATTTAACTTTTACTACAGTCGAAAGAGCAACACCGACAGGATAGTAGGTACCACCGGTCGATGCTGTAGCAAGCAGATAGTTACGCTCTTTGGGGGCCGCTTGAACGGTAGCGACGGAGCTGAATACCATCGCTGCAGCGACAACAAAAAAAGTGATGTGCTTGAACCTTTTAACAACTGACATTTTGTCCTCCTTGTTTCAGGGTTAATTGACCTATTACTTACCTTATCGGTATTCTAATGAAGCAATCTAACTCAATTCACTAGAAATATCACCTATTTTTCTTTTTTATGCTGCTGTCACTGTTTCACACTGATAACAAATTTAAGGTAACGACCTTCAGGAAAATTGACTGAACAGGGAAAATCTTCGGGTTGACCGCTGATAAAAATTGTCTTTAGCTCAGCACCAGCCTGCAAAGATCCGCGTCGTAACTCTTTTATATAATCATCCATGGACACCTTTTGATGATTACTGGAACTGATCAACAGACCACCAGCCTCCAATAAGGGCAGAGTTGCTGCCACTAATTTTGATGTTCCGCCGTGGGTAGAAAAGCGACTTTTCTTGGTCGTGGAAAATGATGGCGGATCAAACAGGATGATATCAAAGTTGCGCTGTTGAATCCGCATTTTTTCCAGTTCTGCAAAAACATCCCCAACAATAAATTCATGTCGTTTCGGATTAATCCGATTAATCGAAAAATTTTCTTGTGCAATGTCCAGATATTTTTTCGAGACATCGATACTGGTCACCTTTTTAGCTTCGGCAGCAGCAGATGCAACAGAAAAGGCACCGGTAAAAGCAAATAGATTAAGAACCCGCTTTCCAGCAACCCGGGACATCACTTCTTGGCGATTGCGCCGCTGATCAGGGAAAAGGCCGGTATTCAGCCCTTCTCTCAGATCAACCAGATAGTTTAATCCAAGCTCTTTGACCTGCAATGGCACCGCTGCTGCGCTTCCTGCTATCAAATGGCTGTATTCTTTAGTCCTTTTTTTTGCCTCCAAAGCCCTGGTTTCTTGAGGTCGCAACTTACGATAGATCCCCTGAGGCTGAAAAACTTTCTGCAAAGCAGCCGTTAATATCCCCAGATGGGCATCCCAGGCCGGTGTATATAATTGCAACATCAGATAATCGCCGTAGCAATCAACCGTCACCCCGGGGAGCCCGTCACCTTCGCCATTAAACCAGCGGAAAGCATCAGTTTGATCCAGCTGTGCATGTTGCCGCAGCTGTTTTGCCTGAATCAGCTTTTTTTCCAACCACCCCTTGGTCAACTCTATTTTACCGGGGTCAAGCACCCGGGCGACAATTCTATCCTTCGGGTCATAGAGTGCCGTAGCTAAATGGTTTTGTTTTTCATCAACCAGTGCTATTAACTCTCCAGGCTTCCCCGAGGGCCATTGTTTCGTATAGCGATCAGCAATAATCCAGGGATGACCCAGGCGCAACATGCGCAGTGTTTCCGGCCCGACTTGACATTTCTGCATAGAATTTCCTTAGTATCGATAAGAACGGATTGACAGGATTGAATTGTAACCGACCAGACCCAACACGCCAAGCATCAGTTTTCATATTGTTATCTTGCAGTCTGTCGATAGCCTCCTAGAGCACGACAAAATAATAGAAAGTGGTAAATATTTACAAATTCTCGCGGTTCAATGTTATAATGGGTGGATATTTACAGGAGGAACCTGAATGAGCAGTAAATTTAAAGATCAAATTCGTGAACAATTTGGCAGAACAGCAGTGGCATACGTGGAAGCTACCCACTTTACCGGTGGAGAAGATTTAGAAGAGGCGGCCAGACTGCTCAAACCATCTCACGACGATAATATGCTTGATGTCGCCTGTGGTGGCGGCCATATGGCACTTTTTTTTGCGCCAATGGTTCGACAGGTCGTTGCATCAGACTTAACCATGCAAATGCTGAAAAAAGCCCAGGAGCACATTGCTGAGGAAGGGCGTGTTGACAACGTGGTTTTCCGTGAAGCCGATGCTGAAGACCTCCCCTTTCCTGCTGGATCATTCACCCTCCTCACCTGTCGAATTGCTCCCCATCATTTTGCTGATGTTCCACAGGCCCTGCGTGAATTTCACCGGGTATTACGCCGTGGTGGACGGATGGCTATTATTGACACCCTGATGCCTTCAGATCCGGAAATTGCAGAGTTTTTCCAAACTATGGAAAAAATGCGCAATCCAACCCATATCAAAGCATTCAGCGAAGATGAATGGCAGGAAATGATTCAAGACTCTGAACTGATTCTGCAAGAAACGATGATTATTTCAAAAACCCACGATTTTCAGGAGTGGACCAAAACTGCCGGATTAAATCGGGCAAAAGTTCAAGAGTTAAATAAATTTTTTATGGATGCACCACAAAAAATTCATGATTACTTCAAGATTGAGTCCTTCGCTGGTGAAGTTGAATCTTACACGGACAAAAAACTATTGATTTACGCAAAGCGTAAAGAGAAAGAGAAGCACATCCACCAGAAGGCAGCGGTGGAAGCCCCACCAGAAACGCCGCTGGAAGACCCACCAGAAACTCCTCTAGAAACACCTGAGGAGTCCTGAGTTACCATAGGGAAACTGCTTCACCTTCTCTTGGTGATTTCCGGTGCCACTGATACAGAATCATCGACCCGATTCGACACTCTGGCTTCCGTTTGTAACGTTACCACTTTACGGATAGGTTCTGTTGTCAACGGATCCCCACCTGCCTTAAATCCTGACATTTTTTAAACATCAGACCACAGCTCCCTTTCGGATGGTATTACTAACGCACCCCCTCGTTGAACACTCATTATCACAAAAAAAATGGGAGACCCGAAAAGGGGTCTCCCATAATAAAATCAAACTAAAACTATCTGAATGATTAGATACCAGCAGCTTTTTCGAGCATTGCAGTGGTAACAGACTTAGGACGCTCAATAGCATAACCAAGAGCACGGTCCCAAGTGATGTTAGGCAGACAACCGATAGCACGGCCGATACCGAACAGAACAGTATAATACTCATACTCGGTAACGCCATAGTACCACTGGATAACACCAGACTGGGCATCAACATTTGGCCATGGGTTTTTAGCTTTACCTTGCTCACGCAAGATATCAGGAGTCACATCAAAGATCATGCTGACAAGTTTAAACAGTGGGTAATCTTTGAGACCTTCAGTGTTAAGGCAGAACTCGCGCTGTGACATGTAACGTGGGTCAGTCTTGCGCAGTACGGCGTGACCGTAACCTGGAATAACCTGACCACTGTTGAGAGTAGCCCAGAGAGCTTCTTTAAGTTGCTCTTCGGTGGGCAGCTCGCCACCAAGTTTAGCCATGAAGTTCTGAGTCCAACGGAGAACTTCTTCGTTTGCCAGACCATGAAGAGGACCAGCCAGACCGTTGATACCAGCACTGTATGCATAGTATGCATCAGACAGAGCAGAAGCAACCAGGTGAGTAGCATGAGCAGAAACGTTGCCGGACTCATGATCAGAGTGAAGGATGAAGTACATCCGGGCAACATCTTTGTAAGTATCGCTCTGGCCGATCATATGAGCAAAGTTACCACCCATATCCAGATCAGGATCAGCAGCAATGTGGGTATCGCCTTTGTACTTCATACGATAGATATAAGCACCGATAGGACCAAGTTTGGCCATCAAGTTGGTGGAATCTTCGTACATATCTTCCCAACAGGTCATCTTGTTGAATTTACCAGCAGCATAGTTGTTGGAGAATACAGAATCACGCTGCATAGCAAGAATAGCTGAGGAGAACATAACCATTGGATGGCTGTCACGTGGCAGAGCACGCAGAACATCAATAACATACTGGGGAACCGCTGCACGCTCTTTCCAGTCTGCGACAACTTCCAGAGTTTGATCCATAGTAGGAACATCACCGGTCATCAGCAGATACCAGAAACCCTCAACATAAGGATATTCACTGCCTGGAACTTTGGGCAACGCAGCAAAAGTCTCAGGAATTGTCATGCCACGGAAGCGGATACCTTCCATTGGATCAAGATAGGAAATATCTGTTACCAGACACTTGATACCACGAGCACCACCGATAGCCTGACCGATCGTTGCTTCACCAAGAACAACATCACCATACTGCTTAGCCAGTTTGGTAACACGAGGACGGTGTGCAGCAATCTTTTCCGCTAAAACCTTTTTCAATGTTGACATACTCTCTCTCCTTTTTGTGGTTGTTGAAAAACAATTTGAAGATGCCCATATGGGCCAAGAAAGAAATATTTCCGCAATGCGGAAAACGGCCTGCATAAAAATAACGGTTTTTTATGCAGCTTATAGCCTGAAATCACCAAAGGAGATTTAAACCCATATTAATGAGTCAATAAACCTTCCTTCGCTTAAAATCACAAATATCGTTTTAACAACTCGCTTCTCCCTTGTCAAGCTGTAAATTGTATACTGTATCCAAAAAAAGAACCCACACAAGATAGGTGACTTTAGTTAACAAAAAAGGTTATTTTCTTCTTGCCCAAAAAACAAATTCCAAACTATTATGCCTAAATATTATGCAGATAAAACCACCCAAGATAAAATCCCTACAGTTGGAAAACCGGGTCATCCTTGCCCCGATGGCGGGAATAACCAGCCTCCCCTATCGAAGAGTCATGAAGTCTTTTGGTGCCAGTCTGGTCTTCTCCGAAATGATCAGTGCCAATGGATTGATTCGTGATGGTCACAAAACCAGGCTCCTTCTTGTCTCTCACCCTGAAGAGTTTCCTTTGGGAATTCAACTCTTTGGAGATGATCCCAAAGTGCTTGCAACAGCAGTTGAGATGGTTATGGCTGAGAGTTCCCTGATTGATATCAATATGGGTTGTCCGGTTAAAAAAGTTGTCCGCAGTGGTGCCGGAAGTGCGCTCCTGCAAGACCCTAAGAGGGTAAGCCAAATCCTTAAAGCAATACGTAAAATTTATCCGGGGCCATTGACGCTAAAAATTCGTTCGGGGTGGGATGAACAATCGCTCAACTTTCTCGAAATTGGACGGATTGCTGAAGCAGAAGGGGCCGATGCGATCACCCTCCATCCCCGCCCCCGCAGTCAAGGCTTCTCTGGAAAGGCACACTGGGAACACATCACTGAATTGAAATCTGCACTAAATATACCGGTGTTTGGAAGTGGAGATATTTTTACTGCCGAAGAGGGTTTACTCATGCTCAATCAAACCGGTTGCGACGCGATTATGATTGGTCGTGGCGGCTATGGAAACCCCTGGCTGATCAGTCAGATCCTGGCACTGTTGGAAGGAAAAGCAGTGCTCTATCCCGGCTCAATAGAAAAGTTTCGGGTGGTATCGCAACACCTGCAACTGCATCGTGAGCAATTTGGAGACAAGAAGACCCTCCTGGAAATGCGCAAACATCTGTGCTGGTATGCACGAGGACTGGCTGGCGCCAGTCATTTTCGGGCAACTCTGCAAAAGACTGAACAATTTGATCAGGTCATGGAACTGACAAAACTGTTTTTTTCCCAAACTGAGGCAGCATGAGCAACCTACGCCAACTTTCCAGTCAGCTACATGCCATAATCCTGGAAAATATTGACGATGCCGTGATCGCTGTCGATCAACAGGGGGACATTGTTTTTTTTAACTCTGCGGCTCAGCATTACACCGGGCTGTCTGAAAAACAAACGCTTGGCAAATCTTTTTTCAAGTGCTTTCAGTGGCAGGAGACCCTTTGCTATCTGACCCGCACGACCCTTAATGAGGGGCGTTCTATCTCCAGCCATGAGACGGTCACACTCAGAACAGGCTCACAACATCGACAGGTCAGCATCACCGTATCACCCATACTTTCAGCGATAGAGCCACAACAGGGAGCGGTTATTGTGCTCCATGACCTGACTCGGGTGCAATCACTTGAAGGTGCCGTGCGTCATGCTGATCGCCTAGCCATGATTGAAACTATGTCTGCAGGCCTGGCGCATGAGATCAAAAACCCACTAGGCGGAATCAAGGGTTCTGCCCAACTTCTACAGGTGGAGTTAGAGGGAAATATTGAACTTCAGGAATATACCCAACTGATCGTGCGGGAGACGGAACGGGTCAATCGCATTATTGAAGAGTTATTGAACCTTTCACGCCCCCGCAAGGTTCAGCCTGAATCAGTTAATATCGGTCGACTGCTGGATGAAATTGTGACATTACAAAAAAGTACCGCTATTGATCGTGACATCTGCTTCAGATGGCAACTTGATCCCAGTATTCCGGATATTCCAGGTGATCGTGACCTGCTGATGCGCCTATTTCTAAACCTGATAAAAAATGGTTGTGAAGCAACTTCTGATAATAGTGAAATTCTCATTGAAACTCGGATCGATACGGAATACCACTTAAGCCTTCCGGGAACCCGTCCGACCCCAATGGTTCAGGTCTCCATCAGCGACCAGGGGTCGGGAATTTCTGCGGCTGAACTGGAGAAAGTATTCACCCCCTTCTACACGACAAAGGCTGGAGGAAACGGTCTCGGACTGCCAATCTGCCAGAAAATTGTTACCGATCACGAAGGGCTGTTACAATTCGTCGGTCGTTCTGCAGGGGGGACCCGGGTAAAAGTTTCACTACCGCTATTTCACACCAGCACCACCACTAAAGGAAAATGAACAATGGCAATTCAACGTATTCTTGTCGCCGACGATGAAGAGAGTATCCGCTGGGTCCTATCCAAGGCTTTAAAAAAGCAGGGGTTCAGTGTTGATCTGGCAGAAGATGGTTTTCAGGCCAGAAACCTGGCAAAACAGCACCACTACGATCTTGCTGTTCTGGATATCAAAATGCCGGGGATACAGGGACTTGATCTGCTCAAGCAGTTCCGCGCCGACTATCCGGATACTTTGATTATTATCATGACGGCAGAAGCGACTATGGAACACGCCGTGACCGCAATGAAGAATGGTGCCTACGATTATCTGACCAAACCCTTTGACTTGACTGCACTTGATGCGATTATCGTGAAAGCGGGAAAGGCCGCTGAACTGACGGGTAAAATTGATCAACTGAAAGAGGAATTGCAGGATCAATATAGTCTCGGTCGTTCAATCATTGGCGACAGCCAGCCAATGCAGGAGATCTACAAAGTCCTCGGGCGGGTCGCCGGGTCTGATGTGACGGTTCTGGTGACCGGCGAAAGCGGTACCGGCAAAGAATTGGTTGCCCGGGCTATCCATATCAACAGTCAGCGACTTGGCAAACCTTTTATTGCCATAAACTGTGCGGCAATTCCTCGCGAGCTGTTGGAAACAGAACTGTTCGGTCACGAACGAGGTGCCTTTACCGGTGCCACAGAGCGTAAAACCGGAAAATTTGAGCAGGCCGACGGAGGCACCCTGTTTCTGGATGAGATCGGTGATATGCCTCCAGAATTGCAGGCCAAGCTATTACGGGTGTTACAGGAAAAAGAGATAACCCGCACCGGCGGCAGCCAGGTTATAAAAGTTGACGTCAGGATTGTCGCCGCAACAAATCAGGATATTACCGCTCGGGTTAAAGAGAACCGGTTTCGAGAAGATCTCTATTACCGACTCAATGTGTTCCCAATTAAACTTCCAGCACTACGGGAGCGTCTGGACGATATCCCACTGCTGGTCGATTTCTTTCTGCAGAAAGCAAAACAGGATTTGGGTATTAATTCCATGGAATGCAGTCCGGAAACGTTCGATTTATTCAGATCATATGACTGGCCCGGAAACGTCAGGGAGTTGGAAAATGTCATTAAGCGTGCAGCCCTGCTCTCACCCAACCACGTTCTGACTCCTCCAGACTTTCCCGGACTGCTTGCAGATGAAAAAGTTCAAAGTCAGGACGAATCACTGGAATCTCTGGTGACACGTAAGTTAGAAAATTCTCTGGTGCAAATGAACCTACAGGAAATGAACAATCTCTACGATATGGTTCTGCATCAGATAGAACGCCCACTGATCAATATTGTTTTAAAAAAAACCCGTGGTAATCAGATCAGAACCGCCGACATCCTCGGTATCAACCGGAATACGTTGCGTAAAAAGATCAAGATGCTTGATATTGAGGTGAAACGGGGTGAGTGAAAAGTAATGCGTTGGCGGGTTCACTCCATGGAACAGTTACTTTGATGAACGGCAAAAACTCAGGCTACGCCTTCAAACATTTGCCGTTCTTTTTCTCAAATCAACTGTTCCATTCCGGCTGCGTTACACGGGAGGGGTAGTTCAAAACAAAGTTAAAGACCTTACGAACGTCGCTAAAAGTGCTTAAACTAGCGACCTTCTATGATACTCCCAAAATTCCCCGCAACGACCAACAGACTGATAGGAATTCCCTCACCCCCATCAACAGTTATCTTCATTAGGCAGAGTCGTATTTTGCCCCTATGGAACAGTACTGTGGCAAATAGTCCATTAAATGGTGTCAATCAGATCGAAGTCGACACCTTTTTGGCTTTTCCGGTTAGTTGTTACTTCCCCGACAAAACCTCTCATATTTGAGTAATTTCAGACAGTTCCCTCCGCTATTCATTCGGTTATCATGTTTTTTTGAAAAATCAGCGAGTACGGAATGCTTTGTGCAATATGTTTGGCTAGCATAAATAAAACGGCTCAACGGGATACAAAAAGGACGAAGAAATGAGAAGAGTAAGTCTGTCTATTGTTTTGATTCTAGCAACTTTAGTGTTTTTTGCCCCCCTTGCCTACAGTGCCGATACTTCGAATACCACGACTGTTTCTTCTGAGCCAACTTCAGCTGCAGCAGTGGATCTGGTGCCGCAGCAGGTGGACATAGAAACATCCTTTGTTAAAGTTATCTCTGATCTTATGGACAGTGATGTGGGGTACCAACTTGACGAATCTGCTGCAATAACTCTGGTGTACAGCCCTTTTTCTGCTGAGCAAATCGATATCCAGACTGGTCAACTTGCTAATGAAATTTATGTCGGGTTGAACTTTTCTTTCTGAGTGATCCAGGGTTTTTCTTCTCCCTATAGAATTCGAAAATTCAAGGAAGCATTTTACTAATTACCTGTACGGAAACAGAGTCTCTACGATCAATAGCCGTCATCCCGCTTGGCTTGATTCTCAAACCGGGTAAATTCACCACGGAAGGTCAGGTGGACGGTTCCAATCGGACCATTCCGCTGCTTGCCGATAATGATTTCAGCATCCTTGTCATGCCCTTTTTCACAGGTTCTCTCGCGGCTTTTACAATCCTCACAATAAACCGACTCGCGATAAACAAACATAATCACATCGGCATCCTGCTCAATAGCTCCGGATTCCCGTAAATCAGCCATCATCGGACGTTTATCAGTGCGACTTTCCAGGGAACGGTTCAACTGAGACAGAGCTACAACCGGCAGGGCCAGTTCCTTGGCCAAGGCCTTGAGGGAGCGGGAGATTTCTGAGATTTCCTGCTGCCGACTTTCAGGATTACTGCCACGCATCAACTGCAGATAATCGACAATAATCAGACCTAAACCATGTTCAGCTTTCAAACGACGTGCTTTTGAGCGCAGCTCAAGAACCGATATGGCCGGGGTGTCATCAATAAAAATCTGCGTTTCGTTTAACTGCCCGGCTGCCATCGTCAATTTCGGCCAGTCCGATTCTCTCAGATGTCCGGTGCGGAGTCGCCCCGCATCAACCTTAGCCAACGAGCAGAGCATCCGTTGCACCAACTGTTCTTTACTCATTTCCAGAGAGAAGATCACTGCCGGGACAGAATTATCGGCATGCGTGGTGGCATATTCAACCAGGTTCAGAGCAAAAGCGGTTTTCCCCATCGAAGGACGACCTGCAACAATGACTAAATCACTCGATTGTAAACCTGCCGTCATTTTATCCAGGTCATGATATCCGGTCGGAACCCCGGTCACCAGTTCCTTCCGTTCATAAAGGGCCTCAATCGACTTAAAGGTATCCTTCAGAATGTCTTTGACCGGGTAATAAGAGGGACGGATTCGATTCTCGGAGATTTCAAAAATAGCTTTCTCAGCCTGATCGAGAATCTCCTCCATGTCCCCCCCTTCGTACCCACGGGTGGCAATGTTAGTTGACGCCTCAATCAGCTTCCTGGCGACCGCTTTTTCTTTGACCAGTTTACAGTAGTAATTAATATTGGCGGCCGTCGGAACATAATCGACCAGTGTTGCCAGATAGGTGCTTCCACCAACCGCTTCAAGTTCGCCACGATCTTTAAGGACTGCGGTTAAAGTGACCAGATCGGCCGGTTCACTTTTATCCCCCAGGATAATCAGTGCATTGAAAATCTTCCGGTGACTTTCCCGGTAAAAATCCTCTGTTCTCAGAAATTCCAAAGCCCGGTTAAGAGCTTCATTTTCCAACATTACCCCACCGAGGACAGACATTTCAGCCTCAAGATTTTGTGGTGGCAAACGATGTGTCTGGTTTTCTTCCATAAGTGCTCCCATATATAAATCAGTTTTGGAGAATATCAGACTCAGACAAAAGAAAAAAGCGGAAGGTTAAAAACCATCCGCTTTTTAATAAATAATCATTGCCAGGGTGGCTACCCGATATGGATCAACCGCTCCTGTGGCAACTCAAATTTCCGGTAAAAGCAGGTTTCACGGGTCTTTCCTGATTCAGGATCTTTGGTATGACAGGCGCCACCCCCCTGAGGTTCAACCCGATAGACCAGTGCATCCTGATCACAGTCGGTCAAAATTTCAACAATTTTCAGAAAATCGCCGGAAGTCTCCCCTTTGGTCCACAACTCGTTACGTGAAGTTGACCAGAAGGTAGCCATCCCCTTTTCCAGAGTGGTTCTCAAAGCTTCTGGGTTCACATAAGCGACCATCAGAATCCGTCCATCGGCCACATCCTGAACCACTGCCGGGATCAAGCCCCCACGCTTCTCAAAATCAATCAGCAGTTCTGTTCCCTCTTCCAATA
>JAOZQF010000151.1 GCA_029932345.1 Desulfuromusa sp.
AGCAGTGTCCGTGCCAAGTTTTTATAAATTCTTTAAATAAACTATAACCTATTGATTATATTGATAAATAAAATTATTTCATTCTTCTTGATAGGATTATTTAAAAAATATTTTGTATATAGAAGACATACACTAAGGACGGGAATAAAACCGTAGGAAGTCAATCAATAGTCAGTAACGTGCTGATATAATTATTGTTTAAAAAAACAGAGAGGTGTATATAAAAAAACAATAGAGATATTTTATTTATCTGGTGGAATTTGTGCTTGTGCAGCAAGCTGGGCGGAACGACCTCCCCCCTTTGTTAAAGGGGGAGGATTGATATATGGAAGGTCAGTGGTAATCAGATGGGATTTAAAGGATCTCTGCCATCTGTTCAGCAATCGAAAACAAACCAAACAGCCCCCCGGTATGAATAAAGATAATCCTGGGACCAAAACAATCGGGATTCTTCTCAAGTTCTGAGATCATCGCATAATAAGCCTTACCGGTGTAGACCGGATCGAGAACTACCCCCTCAAGGCGAGCCAGATCCCTGATCGCTTCCAGCTCCTCCGTTTGCGACAGCGCATACCCCTTGCCGACATAGCCATCCAGGATCTCAATATCCTCAGGAGTAACGACAACGGGCTGGGCAAGATACCTGTCCTGAAAGTCGTTGAGGATCGTCCCGACAACTTTTTGAAAATAATCTTTATCATCACAGACGTTCACCCCGACAACCCGAAAACCGCTATCGAACAGTTTATTTCCCATCACCAGGCCGGCCGTTGTTCCACCCGAACCAACAGCAGAAATAACCGTTGTTGGCACAGAATCACTACCGTCCAATTCCGTCACATCATTGACCAGTTCTTCAACTGTGGCTACATATCCCCAGGCTCCAAGAGCAGTCGAGCCCCCTTCGGGGATGATATAGGGGCAAGCACCTGCAGCGACAAGTTGTTCTGCCTGCCAGGCAAAATATTGATCCCGCTGTTGATACTGTTCCGGTGTAATCCAGATAATTGTTGCCCCGGCGAGACGGTCAAGAAGAATATTGGCTTCAGGTGGTGGCGGTTGATCGGGATCGGGAGTGCGCAGCAACAAAACAACTTTAAGGCCCAGACGTTTTGCGGCAAAAGCGGTCGCCCGACAATGGTTTGACTGCGCACCACCGCAGGTAATCACAGTATCGGCTCCCAATGCGACGGCATGATGGAGGATAAATTCCAGCTTACGGACTTTGTTCCCCGATAGTTCTGTCCCGGTGTAATCATCACGCTTAAAGAAGATTTCAACCCCGAACTTTTCACTCAACCGCTCCATCTTTTCCAGTGGCGTCGGGGTTCGGGCAAGATTGATCCGTTCGGGATATTGAAATGGTATCGGCTGTGCCATGTTTGACCTCCAATAAAATGATCTACCTTAGCGTAATAAACTCGCGTAAGTCCGAATTCAGTATAGTCTGCAGCTCGACAAAATGATCCTCCGCTGTTTCTGTAAATAAAAAACCAAAAACCGGGTACTGTTGAAAATCAATTTTTCTTAATTCCAGCGGTTTTTTAAATTTTGTCAGCAACTTGTCATAATCAAATGATTTGATTTTACTGATCTCAACGCCAGTTGAATTATCCAACACAACAATAGAGAACAGCTTCCCCTCTTTTCCCTGCAACAGTTGAGGCCAATCTGGCTTTTCCTGGTTGTAATAATACAGATAAGGATTAAATCCATAAGCCAGAAAAGAGATATCCGCCGTGGTGCACCACCCCCCGAAGCGCATCGGATTAACCTCTATCGGCAATAATGTTCCATCGCTGTCTCTTCTCAGTTCAATATGGACCGGAAAGTTTTTTACGGCCGCCAAACGACCAATTATTTCGGCAAACTCGGTAAATTCAGCAAGATTCTTTTCGATTATTTCCTTGGATGAAACATAAACCCGGTCGCTGACATCGGCATCTGAGGCAAAAACATGTTTCAAAATACTTAAAACCACCGCCTCGCCAACGGCATTGTAATAGACATCAACCGCAAACTCTTCTCCGTTAATGCACTGTTCGATAATAAACGAACTGGTATTCAGTACCGAGTCAGGATAGAGGTTCTTGATTTGTTCTATTTCAGCAGTTATTGAAGCAAGGGTGTCGGCCCACTCCTCATAATTTGTGACTTTGTAAACCCCCATACTCATAAAACCAACGGTCGGCTTGATGATAAATGGGAGTGGTAATTGATCAAATTGAACATTTTCCAATTCATTGATACTGACACCCTGAAAATAAAAATCAGGAAAAATTGATTTTGTCAGCTGTCGAAACTTCAACTTATCCTTAAATAACTCGATCTTTTCAGGGAGATCACTAAACGGGAGATTCTTTGATATCCAACCAATTGCATTTTCAGAGGTTGTATAAATGGGGAGACTTTCTCTCTCCCGAACCATTTCAATGGCACTGGCTTCACTGATTACTGTTGTACCGTCAAAAAGATCCAACTGTTGTGCTGCTTCGGTGCCAACGATTGGGATCCCACTATCTCTGACAGTTTTTTTGAAAAAATCTGAAACATACGGTTTATCAACAAAAAACATCTTCTCTACCTCGGCTGAAACTGTTCTGTATGTGATAGGACTGAGTTGATCAATTATCAACAACTCTAGCTCGAATAACTTTTCCCTGGACATGCTTCAAACTGTCAAACGGCCCGATACCGGTAGAGACAGTTTTCGACTTCCTGGCTCCAAGGCGACCGGGAAACTGTAACTGAACTTGCCGGACGTTCTTCTTATCGTCACGAAACTGGACAATAAAATCAATATCTTCAACCACCTGTCCGGTTCTGTTAGTAATTTGTACCAGAAGATCACCACTACGGTCACGCCCCAACTGCATCTGTAGATACTTACCAGGATTATCGGGCAGATCAAGTTGAACCAGTGAGTGACTGGCAGCCTTTCCGGCACTGGAATTTGAACCGGCAGCGGCTGAAAAATATTTTTTGGCGGTCGCAGTATCCCCCTGGTCTAAAGATAAATTTCCAAGCGCATTCATCGCCGGAGCGGTGGGGAGAAATTCGATACTTTTTTTAAGATCAGCCTCCCCTTGTGATTTCTCTTTCAACTTCAGGTGAGCCAGACCGCGCTGCAGATAGTAATGAAAATACTCATCATTATACTGTATGGCACGATTATAGTTGGTTATGGCGTCATCATAGCGTTGCTGCTTCATCCGGATATCACCACGCAAAGAGTGGAACAGAGCCTCTTTGGGTTCCAGTTTCAGGGCTTTATTGGCAAGCTTCAACGCACCCTCGGTATCGCCATCATGCAAGGCCTTACGACCCTTATCGTAATTTTTATAGGCTTCACCATCATGAAACAGGACCGCCATCACTTTCTGGTAACGCTCCCGACCGATTAATCCTCCCGGTGGCAGATCTGCAGCCGTTGTTCGATTGGCATCAACCCGCTCCTGAGAAGGGGGGTGACTGGCAAACAAACCATCGAGCCAGCTCGATTTGCCACTTTTTGACAAGCGGACAAAGGTTTGCTGTAAATCAATGGCAGCGCGGGGATCGTAGCCCGCCCTGGACATATATTTCATCCCATAAAAATCGGCTTCACTTTCGGCACTGCGGCTATACTTCTGGGTGATCAACTGTGCCGCAATCCCGGCACCACCAATCGCCAACACACCATATTCACTATTTTGTGAGGCCATTCCCGCTGCCACAATAGCCCCCTGCAACATCATCCCCCGCTCCATCCCTTTTGCCCCATGCCGCGCTGCCGCATGGACAATTTCGTGCCCCAGCACCGCAGCAAGCTCCGCCTCACTATTAAGCTCCACCAGCAAGCCACGATTGATGACAATTTTCCCTCCGGGTAATGCCCAGGCGTTGGGAGTTGAATCGTTGATGACGTTAAATTCATAGGGAAGTTTTCGATCACTCACCGCCGCCAGTTTCTGCCCCACCTCTTTGACATAGGTGACAACTTTTGGATCAGCATTATAATCTCCCCCCTGCATCTGCCGACTGGGGAGATATTGTTTATTGCCGATATTAATCTCGGTTGATTTAGAAACCATTGAGAGTTCATTTTTCCCCGTCACCGGATTAACCGCACATCCACTTAACCAGAGCAGGAGGAGACAACCGACCAATAATATTTTTTTCT
>JAOZQF010000152.1 GCA_029932345.1 Desulfuromusa sp.
TGGGAAAGAGTTTCGTTAAAAGTGAGATTGATTGAGACCTGTCCCGGATAGTTCTCCTGCTGTTCCTGCCAGAACGCCATTGCCTGCCGGTTTCCGGAACCAAGCAGAACAAACTGCAGATCTCTCTCCAGCAGTTCCCGCCAGATCGACTTGATAAGATCAATCCCCTTCTGCTGAACCAATCGACTAACAACCGCGATCATTGGCAAGTTCCGACCGGTTTCAAGCCCCAGCTGTTTCTGCAGGGCCCGTTTGCAAAATCCTTTTCCGCGTAAATTTTGAGCCGAATAGTTATGTGCCAAAGCAACATCAGTTTCCGGCGCCCAGGCACGCGAATCCAAACCGTTGATAATCCCGGAGAGATCGGCACTGCGCTGGCGTAAAATTCCATCAAATCCATACCCCTGCTCAGGCTCCTGAATTTCCCGGCAATAGGTTGGCGATACGGTATTTATCAGATCGGAGTAGTGGATCCCCCCTTTAAGAACCGATAAATTGCCGAAGTATTCAAGTTCAGCGGGGCTATTCAACGATTCTGGCAATTCCAGCTTGCGTAACAACTCAAGGGGGAAAATCCCCTGGTAGCCAAGATTGTGGATCGTCAACAAGGTTTTTGTTGCGGCAAAGAAATCATCCTGTAAATAAGTGGTTTTCAGCAACACGGGGATGAATCCACTCTGCCAGTCGTTGAGGTGAATCAGGTCGGGCTGAAAATCGAGCTGTTTAACCATCTCCAGCACCGCCCGGGCGAAGTAGCCAAAGCGCAAGCCATTATCGGGATATTCACCTTCAACCGTCCCATAGAGTTCCGCCCGGTTAAAAAACTCCGGCGTGTCAATAAACCAGAATGGGACACCATCATAGACCGCCTCTTTTAAACTGGCACGATAGGCAACTTCCTGAAGGGTTATTTCGACGCTTTGTCCCCCCTTGGCAAGTTCCGATCCCTCCTCTGCGGTTTTGTAGCAGGGGAGAATCACCCGGACATCGTGTCCCAACTGCCGCAATGCTCGGGGCAGTGAACCGGCAACATCGGCCAACCCTCCCGACTTGGCAAATGGGGTTGCTTCGGAGGTAACAAAAAGAATTTTCAGTCCCCGGTCAAGATCGGCAGGAATAATTTTTTCTACAACGGGAGTTTTATCGAGGCTCTGAAGAAATTTATCGACCCGGTAGCCTGAATTGTCCGCCAGCTTGAGTGTTTTTTTAAATTGACTCAATAACTTGATAATCTGGTCTCTGAATTCGGTGGGGCCAGTCGAGGCGCCGCGACTCGCAGTGAACAGGTGGTGGTGGAGCAAAATTTGACAGAGTTGGTGAAACTCCGGTTGTCCAAACCAATCGATCTGTTGATGGTAGTTACATTTCAGCAATTTCCGAAACTGCCGATGGTTGAACAGCCGGTCAAGAATCTTGAACATCGACCTTTCAGAGTCGAGTGGGTTCTCCCCGATAAGTTCGACAAGATCGGCAAAAGATGACTTTTCCAGAACCATCCAGGGGGAGAAAAGATGAATCACCACTTGCAGAAACCGCTCTTGAGACAACGCTGCCAACTCGGTGGAGGCATAGCAACTATCAAGTTGCGCCAGCAACTCACCAATTCGCCGCTTTGCCTGGGCTGGACGGTCAATAGTGAGTAACTCCTGAAGCGGATCGCAGGCCGGTTCAAGCAGCAGTGCCACATGGTCAAGAGAGAGGTCCCGGCGGCCGCTATCACCGTAGCGTTGCCACAGTTGCTGCCAGCGGCCATCATCATCATTCAGCCCGGAAAATCGGGTCAGCACCCTGTGACAATAGGGCTGCAAATGAAAATCACCGCCGCTGGTCAACAGGGTTGTCGGCTGGAAAAATTGTTGGCCGCTGCCAAGGTCCTCCATCCAGATAAAATCGACACTCTGGTCGATCCCGCAGGCCTGATGATAACTCACCCCCCCTTTATCGGACATCAATGCTGATTGCCCAATTTTTCCAGAGATCGATTGCGGAGAATTATTACACAGAATCAGCACCGTTTGATCACCCAGACGGTTGCTGTAGACAAAAACATCCTCTTCGACTCCGTAGGTGGAGACAAAATCATAAAGTTGGAAATTTTCAGCGCCACTGAATAATCCCCGCTGCCGCAGCAGCGGGAAAATCTGCTCTTCGTGCCGTTCGATCAGAGATCGGTCCGGTTGTTCCTGCCAACGCGGAGCAAGATATTCCATCCCGTATTTTTCGTGTAATCCCTCGACCTGACCATGACCAAACATTGGTAGCCCCGGCATCGTTGCCAGCATGGTTGCAACGCAGAAATATTTGTCCTCCGCACCAAACTGCTCAATCGCCGGTTCTTCATCCGGGTTACTCATAAAATTGACAAAACGTTGCAGAATTTCCGGATCAAAGGCGAGGATATTTTTCAAGGTCTCCCGATATTTACCATTTTCCTCCCGCTTCAACATATTCATGAAGGCGCTGTTGTAGACCCGGTGCATCCCCAGGGTGCGGACAAAATAGCCCTCCATCAACCAGAAAGCTTCGGCAACCAACAGGGTGTCCGGCGCTTCAATTCGAATTCGGTCAACCAGTTCCCGCCAGAATTCAACCGGAAAGTGGCGGTTGAACTCGTCCTGACTCATGGCATGATCACCACGCGACGGCACCCCGTCACCACCACCCGGCAAGGGATACCAGAGGCGCTGGAAATGTTTTTTCGCCAGAGTCATCGCCGCATCAAAACGGATAATCCGGAAGCGGCGGGCGACATCAATAATCAGTTGAATCATCGCTTCACGAACTTCGGGAAGGAGATAGTTCAGTTGAGCGGTATCATTCCACGGCAGATGAGTTCCATCGTTACCGTGGTAGATAAAACGCACCTCGCCGGTGTGGCGATGTTGATAACGGCAGACCACCGCCGCTTCGCTATGATCGAAATAACCGTCCTCAATCTGAATTGAATAGTCGCTGTCCTCACTCAGATCGGGACCATTGAAACGGTATCCCGGGTAAGGGGGATGGGGCAACTGGACAAACCAGTCGGGATGGTTGTGCAGCAATGCGGATTCTATCCCGGTATGGTTGGTAACCACATCGCAGGCGAGATCAAGACCCCGCTGCCGACAGCGCTGGCGTAAATTTTCCAGGGCACCATCCCCACCGAGATCGGCGGCAATCAGGTAATCATCAATGGCATAGGCCGAGGCGGCAACTTCAGTTTGGCCACTCAAATTCTTTACTTTTAACGATGCCTTGGAGCGTTCCCAGATCCCGATCAGCCAGAGGCTGGTAAATCCATAGCCGACCAGTTCGTCCAATTCTTCATCGGGAATCTGGTCAAGGCGGCTGATCGGTCGGCGATATTTAGTCGACAACTGGTTAAGCCAGACATAGGTCGACTTGGCCAGAAGAACCGTTTTGGGCATCCACTCCACATCGACGGTAAAATCAGCATACTCTTCGTCCATGGAGGCTGCCGGATCGAGCGCAACAGCCACCGGCTCACCCGGAAAACCGGGCTGGAAACCCTCTTGTTCATACTGCGTAAAAGCTGATGAAATTCTATCCAGAAGCTCCGCAGGTAATATTCCTGCCCAGATATTTCGCAGCAATTGTAATTGATCATAGAGAGTTTTTGCTTGCTGTAGCGGTTCCAGCAGTCGCTGTAAAAGAGTTTGCGGTTGTTCTGGAAAGCCATCATCGGTTTGCGGCATGGCCCGGTCAAGACGTTGCAACTGTTGTTGATAGGCGGTTCGCTGCTGGAACTGTTGCTCCTCAGCAGAAAACAGTTCCCGAGTCGATTCCAGAGCCGGATTCTGACTCTGAAGGTAGAGGAGAATCATCTCCAACAGCAGCTCTTTAACCTGCTGTTGCTCCTCCAGCGAGGCAACCATCTTTGCCGGATCGGTGAGACCCAATTCGACCGGAACCGCAGGAAAGTATTTGGTAAATTGGTAAAAAGTCTCCTCCAGTTGCGGAAAACTGACCAATTCACCAGACATATCGATCTGGTTCTTAAAAATTTTACAGTTGCGGCTGCGGAGAAATTGATCGGCAATCTGGCGCAAGACCTGATTCAGCGTCGCCAGCAGTTCCAATTCGGCAGCAGTTAAGGGGTTATCGGCAAGGGGAAGAAGATAATTGGCCAGCAGATGGCGAAAAAAAGTTGGCTC
>JAOZQF010000153.1 GCA_029932345.1 Desulfuromusa sp.
GTAGCGGTGCTCGTGGCGATGGCGTCAAAGGTGACAAGCTGATGCGTAAAGTTTGCATCAACTGTCATGGCGATTCCCATATCGATAACACCCGGCAAACTTTGGATAGTGCTGTTGCATTGTACAATACTTACTGGGCTGAAGCTGTGAAAATGAAAAAAGTCCTGGCAGAAAAAGGATTACTGAAAAAAGATCCATGGAAAGATGGCTACCAGGAGTTAATGTACTATCTCTGGCACCATACCGGTCGTCGTGCCCGTCAGGGTTCCGCGATGAATGGACCTGACTATGCCCATTGGCATGGATTCTTCCAGATGTTCCAGGTCATGAAGGATATGCAGGATATTTATAACTGGCGGATCAAGAACAACAAGATTGAAGATCTGAGTACCGTTATGAGTAGTGGTCCTCTATAGGCCTTAACCTCTGATCCGGTAAACAAAAAGCCCCTGTCGCAAGACGGGGGCTTTTTTAATGATCGAACAAAACCAAAATCTATTGCCGCCAAGGCACCAAGCTCTCCAAGAAAAATAAAAGCATCAAGCTCCTTTTATTTTTAGAATCAAAACAAAAGAGCCTTGTTTTTCTTGGCGCTCTTGGTGTCTTGGTGGCTATCCTTGGATTTGATGTTTTTGACAATAATCGCCCGGTATCGGCACGCAATCAGACACTCATCACAATCACAACACTTTTGCCCATCAACAATTGCTCTCTTCTGACCAAACCCATCGGGACGTTCAACCTCAAGAGTTAACGCATTAAATCGGCAGATTGCGACACAAGCCCCGCAGCCGGTACAGTGATTCAGAATAATGACAGCCATCAGAAGTGCTGTTTCTATGAGAGGAGGAGAGCCGGACTTATGCTCCGGTAAAATTTCGTTACAGTCGCTCTCTCGTTACAATCCGCAAAGCCGGACAGGCTCCTAGAATTTAAAGAAGACCCCGGCAAACGGTCCTTTAAGATCAACATCAATATCAAAGGTGAGACCGCTGAAGTCATCTTCATCAATATCAATACTCTCAAAGCGATAGCCGGCCTCGATACCGAGTTTAACCGCTTTTAAATCGAAAAAATAGTTAGCTTTGATACTGGTATCAAGGACAGTGGTGTTCTTATAGGTAATATATTTAACATCACCTTCAATCCCAAAGTTAGTTGCCGGAATATTAGCCCGAACTCTGCTGTAGATAAAAGGGATATATGCGGTTTCATCTTCATGTTCCGTAAATTTCTCTCGCACACTGGGGTTATCAAGGCTTCTTCCTTCTCCTTCAGCGTCAAATGTAAAATCAATATATTTCACATCGGCACCAAGGTCCAGATCAACCCAGGGCAAACTGAGAACATTGTAAAAAAGAATCATGTCTAATTGAGTCAAAGTTGTCTCGCTGTAAGCATCAGCCCTAAATGCGACATCATCCCAAGCAAAGGGGTGACTTGAGTGACCGGAAAGTTTCAGATCAACATATTCAACCCTGAAATTGGGCAGAAACGGGACAGGATGTCTGAGTTCTGCCCAGATATAGCCACGATTTTCCTTGTCATAATCGAGATAATCAATATCCACAGTGGGGTTGTCCTTGTAGCGCAGCTGCCCGGTCCCTTCGTTCCGCCAAACCCCACCGCCAGCGGAAATACTTAAATCTGCCGCAGAAACAGGTGACGTCACAAAACACCATGAAAGAGTGATCAAGAAAAGGGTACCGATAAATTTAGAGGATTTCATGGTTGTGGTCTCCAGATAGTAGCATGCCATAAAACTCATACTGTTCCACTGTGCCATATCCTATTGATAATGCATACTAATAAATATAGGGAGAACGCCCGACTTCGGTGCTTGTGGTTGTCGGCTCCGGGGGAAGTGGTTAATTTCCTCCCAGCATCCCCTTTTTCAGTGTGGTATCTGCAGGACTATTGCCGAGGTAGATCAATAAAATCGCCTTGGTGAGATGGGTTGAGGGGATTTTTCCCAATGGTTCAGAGTTCTGGCTGGCACTCACCGTTCCATCAGCAGCTAACTCAATATCCACCTGATCTCCGGCAAGAAAATCTGCATTGAACAGACTGAGGAACTGCTGGAGTTCTGGATTGCCTATGATCTGCGGGGAGTTTTTGGCAAATCCTTCAGCAAAAGCCTGGGTAATTTTCTCCCGTTCAACCTTTTTATGGATAAAGTTCATCCGGATCAATTTAGCCCCCGGCATCGCCAAAACCTGTTCGGTGGTGGTTGCTTTTTCTTGAGTATAGAGAGATCCCAGATAAATTTTGAAGAAAAACTTTTTACGCAGACCATAACCATTAAGCTGCAAATTTTCTCCAGAAACCGTAACCGTATCGGGGAGATTGATATCGTAAACGGTCTTGGCAGATAGGCTACCGGAGGTGAGCAGCAAAAAGCCAACAACCCATAAAAACAGTCGCATGAATGTCTCCATATAACGCGGGATAAAAGCAGAAATTTCTCAGCCCCTCCATACAATAGAAGAGGCTGAGAAGAAAAGTAATTAGAACCTGTAGCTGAACTGCACACTGGCAATATCGACCGAGTTGTCAAACTCACCGACAACAGTTCCTCGGGCAAAATCTTCACCATCGGGATCTGCTAATGATGCATGTTTTTGCATTTTGGAATCGTCAACAAATAGATGTGCGTAAGCAATGTCCATCACCAGATGTTCGGTAAACTGGTAACCGGCACCCAAAGTGATCCAGTAACGATCTTCACCGGGGATCCGTGGGGTACGGTAGTCATCTGAAATGGGAGTTTCATCATAAGCGACACCGCTTCGCAACACAAGAGCGTCAGTCGCCTGAAAGGTTGCTCCTAGAGAATAGCGCATGGTGTCATCCCATTTTTCAGTTGTTGTTGTGCTGGTATTGTTAGCAATTCCATCCCCTTCAAAGTGGATCGTCAATTCGTCAAAGGAACTCCATCCCGTCCAAGTGACATCAGCCATCAGGGCAAAACGATCGGTGATTTTTGAATAAACATTGAAGGAAGCAGTTGCAGGAAGAGTAATCTTGCCATGGATGTCCTGATCCTGGAATGCCCCGGAGAGAGCAGCTAGTGTAGAAGGAACATCGGTCTTGATATCCCCTTTAAGTTTATGGGTTATCTCAGAGCGATAGGCGATGCCAATCCGGGTGTCCGGAGTAAATTCATAGATGGCGCCAAGGTTGAAACCAAAATCCCAGTCATCAGCTTTATTTTCAGCAAAGACATCAAAATCGGAATTGCTGATATAAGAAGGATTGCCTGTAGCGCCATAATAAACCAGCCCACCATCGATCATACTTGAGAGGGTCACATCCATGTACTCGGCACTCACCCCGGCTCCGACAGTGATTTCATTCGTTAGCTTGAAAGCAACAGAAGGATTTATATTGATCGTTTTAACATCCGATTCTACGGCATGATAACGACCAACCCAGGTTTTATTATAGTCAGTACGTAATCCAAAGGGAGCCGTAATCCCCAATCCAATGGCGACTTTATCACTGAGCTTATTGGTATAGAAAAAGTTGGGAACAACAGCAGTTTCACCACCATTACCACCGTCACCACCACCCAAATCAGTATTAATGAACGGTGGGACATGCCCATCTAGAGCATTTGTTGCTTCATCTGAATCAAATTTAGCTGAGGGGAAAATAAAATGGACCCCCGCTGTGACCTGCTGCCCTTCCAGCAACAACATCCCTGCAGGGTTGAAGAACACTGTTGAAGCATCTGTGGCAGCAGCACCGCTGGAGAAAGCAGTCCCTAATCCTGAGACCGATTGCTCAATAATGGCAAATCCGGAAGCGAAAGCGGTCGAGCTTGTAGCTAAGAACAGAGCTAGACCAATGAACAGAGAAAAGCTTTTTCTGGACATAAAAAGACTCCTTTTGGTGGGAATGAATTTAACCTGAAACAGTAAGTGGATTGACAAGTAATAGCACAAGTCATTGAATTGTCTAAACGCCCCAAAAATTACCGCTGAACCTTTGGGTGCAGCTGAAGATTTTTGAAACGCTTATTCAATCCAAGCACTTGCACTCTTTTATCGTCCCCCACTCACTGTTCCAGGTTCAAATTAAATAACATCAAACGTGGCAGTGAATATATATAAACGGATTTTACCGTTA
>JAOZQF010000033.1 GCA_029932345.1 Desulfuromusa sp.
GGAACTTTTGGAGACTTATTGAAGGCAAGCCAACAAAAAAAAGGGGATAAAAAGCGCAAATAAAATCCCCTCCTCTTGCTTTGTTATCCCAGGTTGTTTTTTATCTGGACGATCCATCTATCATGACGATCGGCAGTTAGATTCGGTACTGCCGATCGCCTACCAGACTTTTTTTTCAGCGAACATTCTCTGCTCCCTTTTGCTTTCGCTGTCGATGCAATTTTTAAGGTTTGAAATTAATTCGACGATTTTTGTGGACAAATGATCCTATCTTCAATATATTAGCTTTTGTTCATATTTAGTCGGAGATAAACACCAGTGATGTATAGAATTACACTGCATTTGTATTTTATCTAGAAAGATATGTTTGTGGGGATAAAGAAAAAAATTCTTATTGTTGATGATGAGCTCTTTTTCAGAGAAATCTTGAAGGATGCTCTACAAGAACGCTTTGACATCATTAGTGGTAAGGATGGTTTTGAAGCCGTTTCTCTGAGTAAAAAGTATCGGCCAGATCTCATCATTATGGATGTAGAAATGCCAGGTAAAAATGGGATTGAGGCCTGTAGAATTCTTAAAACAGAATCCCAAACAAGAAAAATCCCGATTCTTCTGTTCACCTCCCGGACCCAGAAAAAGGATATGGTTCTCGGTTTAAAGGCCGGGGCTGATGATTATATTACCAAACCGGTCTACCTTCCTGAAATTATTGCCCGGGTTGATGCACACCTGCGGGGGAAAGATTTTTATGCCGATCTGAACCGTGATGATCTTCGTTCTCTCCTTGAAATTACTGACACCATTTCTGCAATTCGTAACCCTATGACCATCCTTCGTCTTATTGTTGAGAAGATGTCGGAAATAATGGATGTTGACCGTTGTTCAATTATCAGCATTAACGACAACGAAGACATTATTGTTAAGGCCAGCAGTGATCTGGATAGTCTCAAAGAACTGAAGTTGGATTTGTCCAGATATCCTGAAATCCGGAAATCACTTGAATTAAAACAAACCGTTATTGTCAACGATATTAAAAATGATCCACTGATGGCTTCAGTCCGAGAAGAGACAATAAACCTGGAGTACAATTCGATAATTGTGATTCCAGTGGTTAAAAAAGAGAGTGTCATCGGGACGTTATTCTTACGGACCGCCTCCACATCCAAAAATGGTATCACCGATAGAATTTCTAAACTCTGTCAATTGATTGCCAATATCTCAGCGAGTGCTTTGGAAAATGCGATCCTTTTTGAGTCAGTTCAGGCGGCTCAAGAATATTTTGAAGAGATGGCAATCCGTGATGGGTTGACGGGTCTTTATAACCACCGCCATTTTTATGATCGACTTGAAGGGGAATTTAGCCGGGCCGATCGCTATGCTACACCGTTGTCGCTGGTGTTTTTTGATATTGATAATTTCAAACGGATTAATGACAATTACGGGCATACTCGGGGTGATCAGGTGCTTAAAAAAATCGGTCGGTTGATAAAGGGAATTGCCAGAGAGAGTGATGTTCCAGCAAGGTATGGTGGAGAAGAGTTTGCTATCATCCTTCCCAACACTACGGAGGGGGGAGCATTTGATCTGGCCAACCGAATCCGCAATGTTATCCGGGATTATGAATTTGAGCATCTCCCCGGCGAGCAAATTACCATCAGCTCCGGTGTCTCAACTTATCTCAACAAAAATGTCCAATCCTTGAATGAGCTTGTTCATCTTGCCGATGATGGGATGTATAAAGCCAAGAACCAAGGGAAGGATATGGTTTTACAAGCCTGAATGATTTCAAACCTCACCCTTGTTTGTTTATATGGGAATTCACCTGATAAAATATCCCCCTTTTTTGTCTGATTGATTCGATCTTCTTTTCATCCTCCAGGACATCAAGATATTTATTAATTTCATTGATGTGGATCCCCAGAATATCCATTAAATCTTCAATGGTGCAAGGGCGTCTTGAAATAGTTTCAAAGATAGCTTCTTCTGCATCACTCCGATAGGAGAGGATATCTTTTCTTTGCGCTGCCGGTGATATAATTTCAACGTTTTCAAGATTCCATAACTGCACGATCCCTTCTAACTCCTCTCTACTTGCAGGATGAAGATCAGCAACGGTGCCAGGCCTGTCAAGGGTATTTAACTGGATTGAGTCAGGATTTATCTTAATAATCGCCTCTTCTAATTTTTTCAATTCCCTTTGTTCCAGATTAAATTCAGGGAGAATGAAAATTTCCAGCCAGATCTTTCCTTTAAATTCTTTTCTGAAATCAATGAGTCCTTGCAGATACTTTTCAATATCAAATCCAGGAACTGGGCGATTAATTTTTTGAAAAATTGGGTTTGTTGCCGCATCAAGTGAGGGGAGGACAACATCGGCTCTGTTTATTTCTGCTCTTACTTCCGGATCGAAAAACAGGGTGCCATTGGTTAAAAGTGCGATGGGTATTTTCGGTTTTTTCTCTTTGATGAATTTGAGGACATCACCAATCCGGGAATTGAGGGTTGGCTCACCTGATCCAGAAAAAGTGATGTAATCTGGATCAGGATTATTTTCAAAATAGTGAGTTAATTCACTGATGACTTTACCGAAAGGAATATATTCCTTTCGTTCAAGGGTCAGTTTTGTAGTTTTTCCCACTTCACAATAAACACAATCCAAAGAACATACTTTTCTTGGAACTAAATCAATGCCCAACGACATTCCTAGCCGTCTTGAAGGGACTGGACCGAATAGAAATTTATACATTTTATTCTTCCTAGTCGTAAGACAACCTGATCGCCTCAGTTGCAACAGTTGGTTCAATTAATTTTTGCCACTCGTCGTTATCCCATGTTTTTAATTCGTTATGGGTCAGATAGTATTTTTGCGGGATTGGGTGAGTTCCGATAACCACTGGAATCTGGTATTTTGTCTCTATGATTTTTTTAAAGTCCAGGATATAAGGACAAGGGGGATATCCAACCACAAAACCGGTTGCCAGATGAATAACTTCTACACCATTTTTCACCATCTCTTCTGGCGAATATTCAATGTTTCCACCGGGACATCCACCGCAGCTTGTATATCCGGCAATTTCCAGAACTTCGTCTTTTGGATAGACAGCGAAAGCCCCCTCTCTCTGCTGCATGGCTCTAAAGCATTTCCCCCCTGCGCAACTACGGTATCTGTCACAAATAATAATTCCTATTTTCATATAAATACCTCCCTTGAGTGTTTTCACGGCACAACATTTCTTCAATGATGATTTGATCGAGTGATTATGGAAGTGTCGCTGTCGAAGGTCAAGCAACATCGTCTGCAATTTGGAATTTATTATCATTAATGGAATTGCCCTGCCACCCCCATGAAATCTGCTGAAATCAATTATTTTCATGGCAGCAGATCCAAAAAAAATAGAATTGCCCCTTGAATAAGTGGACAATGAAGGGAGGCTCATGCTATTTGTGTGAAGAATTAACCTTGATGTTGTATTTGCCAACCTTTTATCAGTACTTTGTATTGGAGCCTACTGCCATGGACACACAAATCTCCACCCTTCCCAGCAAAAAACAAGCAGCTTTAAAGCAAAGGGGATCTTGGATTAAATACCTGTTAACAAGTATGCTTATCCTTATTGCTTCTGCAACACCGCTATTAGCTTCTAGTGGAAGTGGTGGCGAATCACCCAATATGACAGGAACCTTGTTCGGTATTTTTGCACTGGTTCTTTTTGTTGGTGCATATTGTCTGGTTATTTTTGAAGAACAGCTCCATTTACGCAAAAGTAAACCGGTCCTTTTTGCTGCCGGGGTGATCTGGATTCTGGTTGCTCTCGCCTATATTAGTATCGGAGATACCCATACCGCTCATGCCGCAATCAAGCACAACCTGATCGAATACGCCGAATTGTTTCTGTTTTTACTGGTTGCGATGACCTATATCAATGCCATGGATGAACGAAATGTATTCCAGGCTCTCCGTTCCTGGCTGGTCAGTCGCGGGTTCACCCTGCGAACCGTATTCTGGGTGACCGGTGTTCTGGCATTTTTCATCTCTCCAATTGCAGACAACTTAACCACTGCCCTGCTGATGGGTGCTGTGGCCATGGCTGTCGCTGGCAATAATAAAAAGTTTCTGGTGGTTGCCTGTATCAATATTGTTATTGCTGCCAATGCCGGCGGTGCCTACTCCCCGTTTGGTGATATCACCACCCTGATGGTCTGGCAAAAAGGGAAGGTTCAATTTGCAGAGTTCTTCGCTATCTTCATTCCATCTCTGGTGAACTGGATTGTTCCTGCAATCATCATGAGTCTGACCGTCGCCAAGGAGCGGCCAGAAGCATCGGGTAAAGCCATCAAAATGAAGCTGGGTGCCAAGCGGATCATGACCCTATTTCTCTGTACTATTGTGACCGCAGTTTCATTCCACAATTTCCTCCACTTGCCACCAGCAACCGGCATGATGCTTGGTCTTGCCTATCTTGGTTTTTTCGGTTACTGGTTGAAGATAAAAGAACATCGTCAGGGAACTGGCGATCTGCCACTCGATATGACTGGACACAATCCCGATGAACATGAGGTTCCTGCAGGACATGGACATGCTCCAGCCCCGGGGTTTGACCTGTTCCGCAAGATTGCCCGCGCCGAGTGGGACACTCTGCTGTTTTTCTACGGGGTTATCCTCTGTGTCGGTGGCCTCGGCCAATTTGGCTATTTGGCGATGGCATCTCATGCCATGTATGACGGTCTCGGAGCAACCGGAGCCAATGTTCTGGTCGGTTTTCTCTCCGCTATCGTTGACAATATCCCGGTCATGTTTGCAGTGTTGACCATGGATCCACACATGTCGCACGGCCAGTGGCTGCTGGTGACTTTGACTGCTGGAGTGGGTGGCAGCCTGTTATCTATCGGTTCTGCTGCTGGTGTCGCTCTGATGGGCTCTGCACGTGGTATTTACACCTTTGGTGCCCACCTTAAATGGAGTTGGGCAATCCTTCTGGGTTATGCCGCCAGTGTTGCGACGCACCTGTTCATCAATGCCAGATATTTCCACTAAATATTAGCAACACAATCCCAACTAAAAAACCCTTCCTGGATTCAGGAGGGTTTTTTAGTTTATGCCGCAGGCATAACCTTTGTTTTTGATCTCCCGTTCCCATGTGACGCAGCTGGAGAAGAACAGCTGAGTATTCAGGGGACATACACTTGCTCCGCGTCCCCTGAATACGGATTAACACGCTAAAAGGTCGCGGGGTTACGCCCCGCTCGGCGCCTTACTCTTTTGTCGTGCCACAAAAGAGTAAGCAGAAAAGGGTACCCGAACTCCTTGCCCGCCAATGGCGGGTTCCCTCATTCCACAGCTACTTTGAGGATCGGCAAAAACTCGGCTAACGCCTCAAACATTTGCCGCTCTGATTCTCAAATCAGCTGTTCCACTCTGGCGGCGTCATACGGGAAATGGTAGTTCTAAATCAAAATCGAGAACCCTCCAACCTCAACTTAAAAAAGGCGATCAGCTTTTCAGCCGACCGCCTTTTATTTAATTTAGCAGTAATGTAAATTCAGAAGATGTTTTGAAGATTATTTACTGTGACAAGTGGAACAAGCTTCCATATCGTCAACTTCATCATGACAAGCACTACATGTTTCGTGCCCACTGGACATGTCAGTAATCTCAATTTTTTCAGGCTCATCACCTTCGTGACAGCTGGAGCAATCTTCTTCTAATGCTTCGACGTGCATATTGTGATCAAAATAGACACTGCCCTTGGTATCACCCTCGTATTTGTATACCCCTTCTTCGAGGACTTCAACCTTGGTGATCGGAGCTTTTATCCCATTCTGTTGTGCCAGAAAAACCGGAATAAAAGAAAAAACGACAGCCACAACCACAAATGCTAGATTTTTCATCAATCATCTCCATTATCTGAACTATTATACTTCATAAGTAAAATCTGCATATGTCTTCTACACCGAAGTCCGTTCTATGTCAATTCACATTTCCACCTGATTTCAGGGAAAATCACTTCAATCTCCAACTTGTCCCTTCTCGGGTATCAAGCAGGAGGATCCCTTGAGCTTCAAGATCATTACGAATTTCATCCCCCCGGGAGAAATCTTTTTCTTTTCGAGCCTGCAGACGCTGCTTAATTAATTCCTCTATTTCTCCCTGGGTTATCTCCAGTTGTGCTAATCCCACTAACTTCACTTTCTCCAGCCATGTCGTTGGTTGAGAACGATACAGACCGATAACTTCACCCAACTGAAGAATTGTCGCGTGGAGATCCTCCACTTGAGCAATCAGTTCCGGCTTTTTCTTGAATTTTTTGGTCGCGATTAAGCGGTTCATAGTGCGGACACCATCAAACAGATGGGCAATAGCCAGGGCTGTATTAAAATCGTCATCCATAGCTTCACGAAATTTCTTTTCAACTTTTGCCCCTTCGTCAGTCCGTTGCACTTTCTTTTCGGTGCCGTCAGTCGCAATTTCAGCAGCCTCCAGTGCTTCATAAAACCGTTTCAGCCCACTCTGTGCTTCGGCAAGGTTCTGATCGGAAAAATCGATTGGTGATCGATAGTGAGCTGATAAAATGAAGAACCGAATCACTTCTGCATCATAGGTTTTTAGGATATCTCGAATCGTGAAAAAATTGCCAAGAGACTTGCTCATTTTCTCCTGGTTAACATTGACAAAGCCATTGTGCAGCCAGTATTTGACAAATGTTTGACCGCTGGCCCCTTCACTCTGGGCAATTTCATTTTCATGATGGGGAAAAATCAGGTCGCGTCCCCCCCCGTGGATGTCAAAACTGTCACCAAGTAACGAGGAACTCATGGCTGAACACTCGATATGCCACCCCGGTCGTCCTTCACCCCAGGGTGATTTCCAGCTTGGCTCACCCGGTTTCGCCGCTTTCCAGAGAGCAAAATCCATTGGATCACGTTTCTGTTCTCCCGGGGTCACCCGTGCACCGGCGAGCATATCTTCCATATTACGTTTGGAAAGCTTTAAATAATCGGGGAATTTATCAACACTGTAGTAAACGTCCCCGGAAGCTTCGTAAGCGATCCCCTTATCGATCAATTTTTGAGTGATTTCAATGATCTTCTGGATATATTCCGTTGCCCGAGGTTCATGGGTCGGTTTAACCAGTCCGAGAGAATCCATATCTTCGTCAAACGCTTTGATGAACTCTTCAGCCAATTCCTGACTTGAGATTCCCCGTTCATTGGCACGGTTGATGATTTTATCATCTACATCAGTATAATTCCGGACATAAGTGGTCTCATAGCCTGAAAACTGTAGATATCTGAAAATAACATCAAAAACAATATTGGCGCGAGCATGACCAATGTGGCAGTAATCATAAACAGTGACACCACAAACATACATGCCAACCTTACCCGGAACCAGCGGTTGAAACTCTTCTTTTTTGCCACTCATGGTGTTGTAAACGCGTAAACTCATAGCATTACTCCAATTATACAATTTTATAACTACAGAGACTCAGAGGCACAGAGAAAACATGAAGTTTTTGATCTTTCTCAGTGACTCAGTGCCTCTGTGGTAAAAGGTACTATTTCAGCTTAGCCCAGGTATCTCGCAAGGTTACTGTACGATTGAACACCGGTTTTCCAGGCTGTGAGTCCTTACTATCAACTGTGAAATACCCAACTCGCTCAAACTGGAAGGTTGTCCCTGGCTCTGCATTCAGCAGGCTTGGTTCAACCAAGGCGGTAGAAACTTTCACCGATTCCGGATTAAGAGCGTCGAGATAGTTCGCCGCTTTGTCGGGGTTTTCTTCCTTAAAGAGCCGATCATACAAGCGGACTCCCACTTTTTTTGCCTGACTAGCTGACACCCAGTGGATAATCCCTTTTACTTTTCGACCCACCGGGTTTTTCCCTAAAGTATCAAGATCGGCCGAGCACTTCAGTTCGATAACCTCGCCATTTTCATCCTTGATCACTTCATCACATTTGATGATATAACCATTGCGCAAGCGAACTTCTCGACCGGGACCAAGGCGGAAGAATTTTTTTGGGGGCTCTTCCATAAAATCATCTCGATCAATATATAACTCATGACTGAAGGGGAGTTTCCGGGTTCCCAACTCAGGCTGTTGCGGGTGGTTGGGGGCATCCAGTTCTTCAACTTTATCTGCTGGATAGTTGGAGATGGTGACTTTAAGTGGGTTGAGAACAGCCTGCCTGCGGAGTGACGACTTATTGAGCTGTTCTCGCACACACTCTTCTAAAACCGACAAATCTATCCAGCTGGCCCCTTTTCCAACCCCGATCCGTTCGCAGAACATTCTGATAGCCTCGGGTGGATAACCACGGCGACGCATCCCCACCAGGGTCGGCATGCGGGGGTCATCCCATCCCGAAACATGTTTATCGTTGACCAGTTGGAGTAGTTTCCGCTTGCTCATCACCGTGTAGCTCAGGTTCAACCGGGCAAACTCAATCTGTTGTGGGGCGAAAATTCCCAGCTCCTTGATGAACCACTCATAGAGGGGACGATGATCCTCAAATTCCAGGGTACAAATTGAGTAGGTCACCCCTTCGATAGAATCTCCCTGACCATGGGCAAAATCATACATGGGATAGATACACCATTTATCCCCGGTGCGGTGGTGGTGGGCATGGAGAATCCGATACATGGCAGGATCACGCAAGTTCATATTGGGTGAACTCATATCTATTTTAGCTCTCAGGATGTGAGTTCCGTCGGGAAAGTCACCATTTTTCATTTTTTCGAACAGCTCAAGGTTCTCCTTGATTGTCCGGTTACGAAACGGACTGTCGACCCCTGCTTGTGTCAATGTCCCACGGGTTTCGCGCATTTGCTCAACCGTCTGACTGTCAACGTAAGCTTTTCCAGCTTTGATCAATTGGACTGCCCAGAGGTAGAGCTGATCAAAGTAATCGGAGGCAAAGTAGAGATGGTCACCCCAATCAAATCCAAGCCAGCTGACGTCCTCCTTAATCGCTTCGACATACTCATCCTCTTCTTTGACCGGATTGGTATCGTCAAAGCGGAGATGGCATTGTCCGGAAAAGTCCTCTGCCAGTCCAAAATTGAGGCTGAAGCTTTTTGCATGTCCAATATGGAGATATCCATTTGGTTCCGGTGGAAAGCGGGTAATAACTTGCTCCCGCCGACCATTTTCAAGATCTTCTGAGATGATGGTGCGGATAAAGTTTGAAGGGGGCGGTAGTTGTGATGTGCTCATGCAAATATCCTCTACGAAATAATGGCTGCCCGTTGAGCCGCCAGACGTTTTTCATCCCGTTGTAATAAAACCACGGCATGAGCCGCGATCCCCTCACCCCGTCCGGTTAACCCGAGTTTTTCTGTGGTGGTTGCTTTGATATTAATCTGCCCAACTGCAACCCGACACTCTTCGGCAATATTGTTAATCATTGTTGGAATATAGGGTGCCAATCTGGGTTTTTGGCAGATGATCGTTGCGTCCAGATTGCCGAGGAGATAACCCTCTTTGACCATTTTCAAAATAACTTCATCCAGGAGTTTTCGACTATCAATCCCAGCAAGAGTCGCATCAGTATCGGGGAAATGTTGACCAATATCTCCAAGGCCAAGGGCTCCCAGAATTGCATCACAGACAGCGTGGAGCAACACATCAGCATCGGAGTGGCCAAGCAACCCCAGTTCGTAGTCGATCTCCACCCCACCCAGAATCAAACGGCGGTCTTCGACTAGCCGATGAACATCATAGCCATGACCGACTCGCATCATCTCGAACCTCCTAATAATGCAACCGCAATTAGAATATCTTCGGGAGTTGTCACTTTGATATTGCGGTAATCCCCTTCCAGTATCTGTACCGGGTGGCCAAGCCGTTCCAGCAGTGAAGCGTCATCGGTGGCGATAAAACCATCGACAGCAGCTTGATCAAAAGCTTCTTTGATCAGCTGATATTGAAACCCCTGCGGGGTCTGCGCCTGCCAGAGCCGATTTCGATCTGGGGAACCGGTTATTTTGTTGTTTTCAACATCCTTGATGGTGTCTTTGACCGGAACGCCGATTGTACACGCACCGGTCTGGCACACAATATCGATCAATATTGATAACCGATTACAATCAAACAGAGGGCGCGCACCATCGTGGATTAAAATTGGTCTTTGTGGCTGGTTAAGACCATCTTCCGCCAGAGCATCCAGCCCATTCTTAACTGAATCCTGCCGTTTGTCACCACCGGCAACAACTCTCCGTACCTTATTGAAACCATATTGGTCAACGATCTTCTGCTGGCAGTAGGAAAGATCATTGGGGGGAACTATCAGGTAGATATTGTCAACCAAGGGGTGGTTTTCGAACAGGGCCAAGGTGTGCGCCAGAATCGGTTTGCCGATAAGTTCAAGATACTGTTTGCTGACCGAGCCCCCCATTCGACGACCGGTCCCCGCTGCAGGAATAAGAACTGTTGCTTGCATCATTTTACCTTGATTCGTTTGCTTGCCACGTATTATCTCAAATATCAGTGACAAAAAGTTACCACAAATAGAAAGACCAGGCACAGAATAGATACCCGGTCTTTAATTCTGCAATGTAAGAGAAACTCAGTGGAAAATATTCTCCAAGCGTTGTACTACCTGGGCTTCTTTAGCCCCTTCGGCTAAAGCAACTTCTGTCACCAGCAACTTACGAGCCTGCTCCAAAACTTTCTTCTCTCCGTAAGAGAGTTCTTTTCCGGTTCCGATCTGGTACAGATCACGTAAAACCTGAGCAACTTCCAGCAGGTCTCCGGTTTTCAATTTATCATTATATTCCCGCTGCCGACGGCTCCATGAGGCAACTTTCCCACCGCTGGAAGGTTCGGCCAGAGCATCAAAAACACCGGTAATCCGTTGTTGATCAATCAACCGCCGCATCCCGACATTGGAGACATTTGTAACGGGGATCATAATCTTCATATCACTATCGACAATTCTTAAAATGTAAAAGTTTTGACTGTGTCCCGAATACTCACGAACTTCAATATTCTCAATAACTCCAACCCCTTGGGTTGGATAAACTGCCATATCACCAATTTTAAACACAATTACTACTCCTTTGAAAAAGAGGCTGATGATAGCACAAATGACTTAATTCGTCAAAGTTATAATTTATAGATAACTTATTGATTTAAAATAGGAAATACTTTTCTTTTGTTTGCCCTTAAAGGGAATTTTCTGGAGCGTTTAGAGGGGGTTATGTTAGAGTTTTCGGGTCGCTATTTTCACCATGCTATTCTTCTTCTGCGATTGATTTCTACCCGGCTGTTGGCAAGGGTTGTTTTTAAAAACCTTGAGGTTTTGGATCATGAAAATCGGCATCATCGGTTCTGGAGCACTCGGTCTCTACTATGGAGCGATGCTCCAACGCAGTGGTCAGGAGATCAATTTTTTACTCCGTCGGGACTATCAGGTAATCGGGCAACAGGGGCTGCAGGTTTACTCGGTCAATGGTGACTTTCATCTCCCTCATGTCGCAGGTTATCCAACTGTTCAGGAGATCGGAACAGTCGATCTGGTCATTGTCGGGCTGAAAACCATTTCCAATCATCACCTGATTGATCTGGTCAGCCCGCTCCTTGGAGCTGAAACGGCCATTTTAACTTTGCAGAATGGACTTGGAAATGAAGAGCTGCTGGCCGAAGCTTTTGGTGCAGAGCGGATTCTCGGTGGTGTCGCATTTCTTTGCAGCAATCGGGGAGAACCGGGGATTGTTCACCACTTGGGAGAGGGGAAAATCCGCCTTGGTGAATTTTCTGGTGGCCTGAGTGAGCGGAGCCATGATCTTGCAGCGATGTTTCAAAACGCAGGAGTCCCCTGCACTGCTATCAGTGATTTACGGCGTGCCCGTTGGGAAAAACTGGTCTGGAACATCCCCTTTAACGGTCTATCTGCACTTCTGGCTAAGGATGTGACGGATCTTCTTGATCATCCACCGACGAAAAGGTTGGTCAGAGACTTGATGCTTGAAGTGATTGCCGGAGCCAACGCACAGGAACTGGAAGAACCAATTGATGGTCCCGGCTTTAGTCAACAGTTGATCTCCTTTACCGAAAATATGGATCATTACCAACCAAGCATGATGATTGATCGGGCAGCTGGCCGTCCACTGGAGCTTGGCGCTATTTATACCACTCCATTACAGCGGGCTAAAGCTGCCGGGATCAATATGTCCCGGGTTGAAATGTTGTATAGCCAACTCGATTTTGGAGAGAACTTGCCCTGATGGCAAATTTTTTCTGCAATAATTAGTTAAAACGGAGAATGATCTATGAAAGCACTGGTTAAAAAAGAATCGGCAGTGGGGCTATGGCTGGAAGATGTCCCCGAGCCGGAAATTGGTATCAATGATGTCCTGATAAAAATAGATCGAACCGCTATCTGTGGTACCGATCTGCATATCTATAATTGGGATGCCTGGGCACAACAGACGATTCCTGTGCCGATGGTTGTGGGACATGAATTTGTCGGGAGAATTGTTGCGGTTGGATCCAATGTCATCGATTTCAAGGCGGGTCAGATTGTTTCCGGTGAGGGGCATGTGGTGTGTGGCCGCTGTCGCAACTGTATGGCGGGGCGGCGCCATCTCTGTGCCCATACCAGTGGTGTTGGGGTCAACCGACCGGGAGCCTTTGCTGAATATCTGGTTCTGCCGATGTCTAACGTTTGGGAACATCGCCCGGGTATTGATTTGGATGTAGCTGCACTGTTTGATCCTTTGGGAAATGCGGTGCATACCGCTCTGCAATACGACCTTCTTGGTGAGGATGTCCTGATTACCGGTGCTGGACCGATTGGAGCGATGGCGGCAGCGGTATGTCGTCATGCCGGAGCCAGACACATCGTCATTACCGATATTAACCGGCAACGTCTGGAATTAGCCAAAACTCTGGGGGCGACTTATACTGTTGATGTCAACCGGGAAAGCATTGCTGAGGTGCAGAAAAAATTAGGTATGGCAGAAGGTTTTGATGTGGGCTTGGAAATGTCAGGAAATCCATCAGCCTTTAAAGATCTTCTGGCTAATATGTGTCACGGTGGCAAGGTGGCAATGCTGGGAATTCCGGGCAATGATGTTGCTATTGACTGGAATACGGTCATTTTCAATATGCTCACGATAAAAGGTATTTACGGTCGGGAAATGTATGAGACCTGGTACAAGATGTCGGTTATGATTGAATCGGGGTTGGATATTTCGCCGGTTATTACCCATCGCCTTGACTATACTGAATTTGAGCAGGGCTTTGCTGCTATGAATAGTGGCGAAGCAAGTAAAGTTATTCTGAATTGGGAATCTTGATGGCTTAGCCATTGCTTAGCCATTCTGTGCTTTTTGAGGGAGAAAAACTTATGTACGGTAAATTTCAAGACTATCTCAATGGTGAACTGGAGAAGATCGAATCTGCCGGGCTGTATAAACATGAACGGTTTATGACTACCCCGCAAAGTGTCCATGTCGGTGTTAATGGTGGTGAGATGCTGAATCTCTGTGCCAATAACTACCTTGGACTGGCTCAGCACCCGGAGGTTAACGCTGCCGCCAAACGGGCACTGGAAGAGTGGGGTTTTGGCATGGCATCGGTCCGGTTTATTTGCGGAACCCAAACTCTGCACAAACAGCTCGAAGATAAACTGAGCAAGTTTTTGGGAACCGAGGAGACAATTCTCTATCCCTCTTGTTTTGACGCAAACGGTGGTCTGTTTGAGACCCTGCTCGGGAAAGAAGATGCGATCATTTCCGATGAATTGAACCATGCCAGTATTATTGACGGGGTGCGCTTATGTAGTGCCAAGCGTTACCGCTATCGCAACAGTGATATGCTCAATCTGGAAGAACAGTTACAGGTTGCGGATAAAGATGGTGCACGCTTTAAACTGATCACGACCGACGGGGTTTTCTCCATGGATGGTTATATCGCCCGGGTTGATGAAATCTGTGATCTGGCTGAAAAATACCATGCCCTGGTTCATGTGGACGACTCCCATGCTACCGGTTTTATCGGTGCTGGTGGTCGCGGAACCCCCGAATATCGAGACTGTATGGATCGGGTGGATATTCTCACCGGCACATTGGGCAAGGCTCTCGGCGGCGCCAGTGGTGGTTTTACCAGTGCCAGCAAAGAGGTTGTCGAGCTGTTGCGCCAGCGTTCACGCCCCTATCTTTTTTCCAATTCGGTGGCTCCCCCGGCTGTAGCCGGAGCGATGAAAGCCATTGATCTGGTCAGTGAAACTGATATTTTGCGGGAACAACTGCGAGAAAATACCGCGATCTTTCGGCAGGGGCTGGAGGAGCACGGTTTTGATCTCTTACCCGGAGAACACCCCATTGTTCCAGTGATGCTGTACGATGCTAAAGTTGCAGGAGCATTTGCCGATGCCATGTTGGCAGAGGGGATTTTTGTGGTGGCTTTTTCCTACCCGGTGGTGCCGCAGGGGAAAGCCCGCATTCGTACCCAGATGTCGGCAGCTTTGAGCCGCGATGATCTGGAATTTGCGATTGCAGCTTTCGGTCGGGTGAAGCAACAGCTAGGAGTCTGACAGGCTCCTAGGGCTCTGACTTGAATATGAGGATGATTGCCCCCTTTAGCATCGTCTTCGCGGGATGAGAAATCCAATCATAAAGATAATGCAGGCGGCGACAACGATTGTTGGTCCGGTTGGAGTATCCCACTGAAAGGATCCATACAGTCCGAGACAAACCGCTAAACAACCGATGAGACTGGCCAGCACCGCCATCATTTCCGGGTTTCCCGCGAACCGCCGAGCTGTTGCGGCAGGGATGATCAACAGAGCTGTGACCAGCAACATTCCAACAACTTTCATCATAACGGCGACGATCAGGGCAATTAAGCCAAGAAACATCCAGTTGATCCGGTCAACCGGTATCCCTTCAACCCGTGCCAGATCTTCATGGATGGTGATGGCAAGTAATGGTTTCCAGAGCCAGAGCAAGCAGCCCAGGGCGACCCCGCCACCAACAAAAATCCAACCCAGATCACTGTTACTGATGGCCAGAATGTCACCGAACAGATAGGCCACCAGATCAATTCTGACATCCCGCATAA
>JAOZQF010000154.1:0-1332 GCA_029932345.1 Desulfuromusa sp.
CTGGAAGCCCTGAAACGCCTGACCGCATAATCACACCTGAAGTCCTGTTATTTTTGCTCCAGCCATTGTGTTCCTGCACGATGGCTGGATTGTTTTATTTCACCCCACAGCAGTCATTCAAATCGCACTTCTAAAACAAAACAATGTTTGCTATATGTACAATTTTGTCATATATTGTTTTCGCTTCTCATGAAAAAACATATGATTCTCCAAGCGCCAGAACAATACTGGCAGCCAGTCCATTGATAGTCCAACAGGCTGCCAGGTTCCAGTTTTTTCAGCAGTAAGGTCTCTCAGGCATATGAAACCAAGCCTTAAATACTGGATTTTTTTCGGTGCAATCTACTTTGCTCTCATCAGCATTATTGTTGCGAGTCTGATCGGTGCCTGGGCGAGTCTGAACGAATCCCAACAAATCGCCCTGGGCGAAATGATTAACAAGTTGGTCCCCTTCCCTTTACTCGGCACAATTACAATCCTGTTCATTATCGGGGCATTGCTTAATCTCCTCTTCAATGATTACATCATTCCAACACTTAAACTTGCCGAAAGTGCAAGAATAATCTCCGCCTCTAATCCTGAACACCGGGTCAAAATCAAAAGTTCATCAAAAGAAATTCAATATTTGGCAGAGATTATCAACCAGTCGGCTGATGCCTTTGTTGAACTCCAGAAAGATGTCGCCGGAAAAATTGCTGTGGCACGAACTGCACTGGATGAAGAACGCACTCGACTTGCAGCATTAATGTCAGAACTTCCCCACGGAGTTATTGTCTGTAATACCGATGGTCTGATTCTTCTTTACAATCAACAGGCACGGAAATTATTTCAAGACAAACCGGATTCAGAGATTGAAAACAGTCAGACTCAGGGGATACTTGGACTCGGGCGTTCAATTTTCAGTATTCTCGATCGTGATCCCATTGTCCATGGATTGGAAATGCTGCATAAATGCCACGCTTCAGGTCGGACAAAGATGGTCAATAATTCCATAATAACTCTCCATACCGGGCTCTGCCTGCGGGTTAACATGGCGCCATTCTTTACTGAAAAAGAGAGTAAAAAAGTTATTTCCGGATTTGTTCTCACTTTGGAAGATATGACTCAGCAGATTGAGTCTGATAATCGCCGGGACCGGCTGATTCAATCCCTGATTGACGAACAACAAAATGATCTCAAGCTTATTTGTGATGCAACCGCCAGTATTCGTAAAGATCCCGACCTCGATCAAAACAAACGGCAATTTTATCGAGATAAAATTGACCAGGCATCCCGAGCATTACAACTCAAGCTCAGTAAGGCACGCGAAAGTTATGCTCTTCATCTCCATGC
>JAOZQF010000154.1:1432-4059 GCA_029932345.1 Desulfuromusa sp.
TGGCAATGCAGTGTGAAGTGGAACACCGCCCGGTCTCTTATGAATTCGACCTGTTTAATCGCCGGGAATGGAAAGAGCTCGGACAAACCCCCTTAAGAAAATTGACCTTTGTGGTGTTTGATACCGAGACAACCGGACTGAACCCTTCAAAGGGGGATGAGATAATTCAACTTGGTGCAATCAGAATCGTTAATGGACAACTCCTCTATCATGAGGTGATCGACCAGCTTGTTGATCCAAAACGTCTGGTGCCACAGGAATCGATTGCCATTCACGGTATCCAACCGGCGCTGCTGCAGGGACAACCGACGATTGACAAAGTGCTGCCACATTTTCACACCTTTGCTGAAAACTCAGTATTGGTTGCCCATAATGCCGCTTTCGACATGCGTTTTCTGCAACTACAGGAAGAAAAAACCGGGATTATCTTTGACAACCCGGTCCTCGACACACTGCTGCTCTCGTCGGTGATCCACCCGAATCAGGACTCCCACTCCCTGGATGGTTTAGCCGAACGACTGAATGTCACAATTGTTGGTCGTCACACCGCCCTTGGTGATGCTATTGTAACCGGTGAAGTCCTGGTAAAGATGATCCCGCTGCTTGAAGCGCATGGAATTTACACTCTGGCAGACGCTCTGGCTGCAGCAGCGCAGTCACCTTTCGCCAAAACAGCCTATTAACTCAGTTGATCGGGGAACAGGTGAAGAAAAGCTAGAGTTGTTGTTTTTTTTATTAGCAAAAAAAGTTGCTCTCGTATAAACAAATGATTGGACCCAGCCGATGTTAAAGTCAGTCTTCAAGGGATTTTCCGGGGAAAAAAAGAAAACAATCAACGATCCGATCCTCGCCTACGTCACCGACGCCTGTAACCGGATCGATGCTCGCTCGGCATTGAAACAAAAAATTCAAGATACCAGCTTTTGTGTTCTCGATCTGGAAACAACCGGGCTGGACATGGACAATGACGTCATTATCAACATTGGTGCCGTAAAACTGAAAAAAGGGAAAATCACCAAGATTTTTGAGGCCTACACAAAACCGCCCATTCCTATTCCCCCGGAGTCAACGGTCTACCATGGAATGGTTGATGCCATGTTTGAGGATAAACCGGTCATCGGTGAAGTTCTCCCCGAATTTCTCCAGTTTGTTGGTGATAGCGTGGTTGTCGGGCACCACATCAGTTTCGATATCCGTATGTTGCACCGTCATCTCAAAGAATTATACAACGTCGGAATCAACCATACCGTCTGGCTCGACACCATGTTTCTCTATCAGATGGCCCATGAAGACCAGGCCCATCAGCCACTTGAACACCTGCTGGAACGCTACTGTGTTCAATGTGATCAACGCCATACAGCCTTAGGAGATGTCGTTGCTACCGCCAAGGTCTTTGTCAAGATCATGGAGGAACTCCCCTACTCTTACAAAACCGTAGGGGATATGGTCCGTGCCCAGAACCAGATTCGTAGAAAGGATTCATAAGAGATGTCTGAACCCGCATGCAAATATGATCGGAAGGTTATTTCGATTGAAGAATATGAGGAGTTGCTGAAGCTGGAAACCAATCAGCTGGTTGAAATCTTGGCACAAAAATATCTGCAGTGGAAAGTCCCCTATCGAGAGGTTCTGGATAGTTCACGGGCACCGTTCTACCGCTGGTTTACCGAGGGAAAAATAGATATCTGGCAAAATACCATCGGTAAACATCTGCGCACCCACCGACGCAATAAAGCGGCACTGATGTGGGTTGGAGTTGATGGTCGCGAGCGGGTTTATACCTACCATACTTTGGCTTATGAGGTAGAGCGCCTGGCTATGGCACTACTGAATCTGGGAGTAAAAAAAGGGGACAATATCCTTATATTTACCCCCAACCTGCCCGAAACTATTGTCACCATGCTCGCCTGTGCACAAATTGGTGCCGTCCATATCATCTACCACATCGCCTATTCATCTGAATCATTGGCTGATCGGTTACAGGACTGTAAAGCCAAATATATTGTCACTGCCGACAGCTGTCCGCAAACTGCACATATGCTGAAAGAAAAAGTCAATGACGCGTTAGACAAAATTGATTATAAAATTAAACATTGTATCGTCATCGAAAGAACCGGGGAGCGGGTTCACATGCGCCCGAAGCGGGATCTCTGGTATCAGGATCTGATCACCGATGAAAAGTATTCCCGAGGAGCTGAGGTCGACACCGTACGAGCCGCCAACGATCCTCTGTTTATGCTCTACACCTCCTCCAAAACCAAAACTGCCAAAGCGGTGGTCCACACTACCGCAGGTTTCCTCATGTGGGCACAGTTTACTACCGAGTTACTGTTTGACATGGATGATCGCGATATCTTCTGGTGTACCGCTGACCTCGCCTGGATAACCGGTCACACCTACGGACTTTACGGTCCCCTCTCTTTAGGCAGTACAGTTTTTATCTATGAAGGGAGTATTACCTACGAAAACACCGCCCTCTTTTTTGAGTTTCTGGATCGCTTCCATATCACCCGGATGTTCAGTAATCCGGCGTTGCTACGCAGTGTCATGCGCGCCAAAAACAGCCGTCAATATGAAGCTAAATCTGCCAATTCCCTGAGCCTTATCTGTTGTGGTGGCGGTGAAAT
>JAOZQF010000155.1:0-855 GCA_029932345.1 Desulfuromusa sp.
TCGATTCCGATTACGGTCACGATTCATTTCTGGTTGAACCGGAAAAGTATATTCCACTGTTGAAAGAGTTTCTGGCGCAGGTAGATTCCTAATGCACTGAAGTATAAATACTTTTCTTTTCTCCCCAATAAGCATCATAAACATGCTGATAAACCTGATCACATCGCTGGTCGTAAAGCTCTTTTGAATAGATTTCCGGTAACTCATCAAGGATGATCTCGATAGTCTGTCGCACGGCAGAACGGGTCATCTCCTTTTTTCGCCAGTCGAGAACCAGTTTTTCCTGCTGAAGTTTATTCAATAACTGCCGGGCGATTTTTTTAACCTGGCGCTTCTCTTTATCGGTCAATTCCGGAGGTGGCCTGAACAGCAGATCAAAAACCGCCAACTCTTCTTCCGAAATTTCTTCCCGGACGTGACGTTGTTCTTCGTCATTAAGTTCCCGCGCAAATTTCACCAGTTCGGCAAAAAGGTCCTCAACATTCCGTGCCCCGCTGTTGTATTCGTCAATCAACTTTTGAAACCGCTCCAGAAAATCTAAGCGGAAACGGTTCTGCGTCAACATCTTTTTCAGTTTTTGGTCCAGAGATGCCCGCAGTCTTTCCAAAGCGGTGCGCTTCTGGCCCTTTTCAAACTGCTTTTTCAATGCCGTAAAATCAATCCGGGAAATATCAATGGGACCACCATAATTGGTCTCTTCCGGATCACGAATGATATAGCCCTCAGTTGCAATTGATTCATCGAGTAATCCTTCAACCTGTTCCATAACTGTGGAAATATCGACATCGGGCTCCAGCGATTTAATCGCTTCAGCAATATTTGTGATCACAGCTCGCCGGGGGCCAAACTCGTTTG
>JAOZQF010000155.1:865-4050 GCA_029932345.1 Desulfuromusa sp.
AATAGCCTTTTTTCGAGTCTGGATTAACCAAAATCGCCTCGACCGCTTCATCCCGCCGGGCGATATAGTCAAACTCTTCAGCTGTCAGCAAAGATTGCAGATTGATTCCCCGTTGCTGCAGAAAGTTTTCGGTTTCAGCCATTTTTTCCCGCAACAGATCCACCAGAAATTCCTTGAGCTTCACCGGACACTCTTCTTCGGTAACCTCACCATCAGAAGGTGAGCCATAAATAGCTAAAGCCTTCTGCATATTGCGGAACACTCCGACATAATCGACAATCAGACCATTGGTCTTATCCCGGAAAACCCGGTTGGCGCGGGCAATTGTCTGCATCAGAGTGTGGTTACGCATTGGCTTGTCAAGATAGATGGTATTGCAGCTCGGAACATCAAAACCGGTAATCCACATGGCGCAAACAAACACCAGTCGGAAAGGATGATCAGCATCTTTGAATTGTTTTTCCAGATCCTGCTGTACCATCCGCAGCCGGTGTGGCTTGAAATCAATTCCTTTTTCAGCAAAGAGTTCCAGTTCGTTTTGCGACTGCGAAACCACCACGGCCATGTCGGTCTCTTCCATGTAACCGATTTTGTCCTGCAACCGTTGCTGTTTCAACTCGGTCCGGGCAAGGGTCAACTCATCCTTCAGGTGATCTATCTCACGCTGCCAGTGGGCTTTAACCTTTTCGTACATCCGTACCGCCGTCAGCTTGTCGATAGCGATAAACATCCCCTTGCCCCGCTGCCCCCGCCCGGAAAAATGTTGCACCACATCCTCAGCAACCTTGTCGAGTCGTTCATCACGGGTAACCAGATGGTATTCGCGGGCAAATTCCCGCTCCAGTTTCCGTTCCTGAGCCTCGTCAAGCTCTGCCTCCTCCAGCAACGCTTCCATATCCTGGTTAAGGTTTTCATTGGTCAGTTGCAGCTCGGGAATCCGGTTTTCGTAATAGAGAGGAACGGTTGCTTTATCATCAACCGACTGTTTGAAATTGTAGATACTGACATAATCGCCAAAAACCTTGCGGGTCAGTTCCTCACCTGCCATCAGGGGAGTTCCGGTGAACCCGATAAAAGCAGCATTCGGCAGGGCGTTACGCATATTGAGGGCAAAAACGTCATACTGACTACGGTGCGCCTCATCGGTAATGACGATAATGTCGGAACGGTCAGAGAGCGTGGGATAAGTCTCCCCCTTATCGGTACGAAACTTCTGGATCAGGGTAAAGACAAAGCGATGATCCTCGCGCAGCAACTCTCGGAGGTGTTCACCGCTCTGGGCATGGATACGTTTCTCCTCCTCGGTGACCACTCCGCAGTTGGCAAAATTCTTATAGATTTGCCCGTCAAGTTCCTGCCGATCGGTGACAATGACAAAGGTCCAGTTACCAGTCAGCTTGCGTAACACCTTCTGCGAAAAGAAAACCATCGAGTAGCTTTTGCCACTTCCCTGGGTATGCCAGAAAACGCCCAGACGTCCCCGATTCTGCTCAAGGTGACTGACCGCTTCAACTGCGTTATTAACACCGAGCAGCTGATGGTTTTTGGCGACCAGTTTCTGCAGCCCGCCCTTGCTTTCACTGAAGAGGATGAAATTTTCGCTCAGATCGAGCAGCCGGGTTTTCTCGCAGGTTCCCCGCACCATCGTTTCGAGACTGATTTTCCCCTCTTCCCCTTCACTGTTGATCTTTTTCCATTCGGCAAAATGTTCCCACTCGGCAGTGAGGCTACCGATGCGGCTTTGGCTTCCGTTACTCAGGATGATGAAGGCGTTGTACCAGAAGAGCTGAGGGATGGCAGTTTTGTAGTCTTTCAGATTATCTTTGAAAGCATTTTGAACTTTCTTGTGTGATGCTTTCAACTCGATAAAGAGCAGTGGCAAACCGTTGACAAAACCGATCAGATCGGCACGGCGCTTGTACATTTCACCGCTGATCCACAGTTGCGAAGTAAGGAAAAAATCGTTGTTTTCCAGAGTGTTCCAGTCGATCACTTTGACGGTTTCGGTGACCTGTTCTCCCCGGTTATTTTCAAAGCTGACTTTGACACCATTTTTGAGGAGAGAATAAATTTCCCGGTTGGCCTGTACCGGAACCATCAGACTGCGATCACGGGTCAGTTCTTCACTTGCAAGATCAATCGCCAGTGATGGGAGAGTCGAGTTGAGATTTTTCAGGGCAGCAAGCAGTCTGGGACGCAATACAACTTCGGCGGTGGTCTCACGACCCAGTGTGCCGGATGACCCCAGCGTTTCCTCGTAACAATTCTGAACCGTCCAGCCCAGTTGTTCAAACAGGGTGATGGTTGGTTGTTCAACAAGGTTATCTTCAGAATAGAGAGAGGTCATGTTGCGATTCCATCACAATAGGTCAGAGCGATGTTGACTCAACCAAAGCTCAATATCTGCGAGCAAAGCTTGTGCTTCTGTAATGCAAGCATCTGTTGCCGCGTGGTCAACATAACTCCCCATATAATCTGCCGCGTTACGTTTGCGCCGTAGCGCATCCAGAATCACAACCCGGCGACGATCCAGACCGATAGACTTTGGCAAGGACTGGATCATTGTCATGTGGTGACCGGCACCACTGCCGGGGCGAAAACCGTTGGCGAGCAGAGCAATCATAGAAAGCTGCATAATCGCTTTATAAGCCGCGTCAAAGCGGGTTTCCAGACTGACCGCCTTAATTTGTGCATCAGCAAGATTGCGCCGTACCGCTATTAGCAGAGTTTGAATCTCTTCCGACGTAGCTTCATGTTCTTTAAGCTGCCCGATCTCCAACAAGTTTTGCAAAGTCATCAGCCCCTCCCATAACATAGATTCTGGTCTCTTTTACAATCCGCTGTAAAAAAGGATCTGAAGTGCATTTTTCACTGAATTCTGCTGTGCCCATAATCACCGGGTTGATCTCGCGGCCCAACCGTTCGTGCAGGTCGGCCAGCACCTCGACAACCGCAGTGAATGAGACTTCTCCCAGAACAAACAGATCGATATCGCTGCCACTGCGTTCTGTCCCCTGCGCCACCGAACCAAAGACAAAAGCGAGGTCAATCTGTTCCGCCAACGGCAGCAATGCAGCACGAATCACATCGGCCAGACCGGATGTTTTGCGAAAGATCCCTGCCAGTTCGTTAAAGATCGGGCTCTGGCGGTTAGCCTGATAATAAACCTGCCGCCCCTCTTGACT
>JAOZQF010000156.1 GCA_029932345.1 Desulfuromusa sp.
CAGAATAAAATTAAAAATATATCAGCTTAGTTGCCTTCTGGAGTATTTAGAGAGGCACACATTAGGAGAATATTCATGGCTTACGAAAGATCATCCAGTCCGTCTTCTGCACCACCCAGACGTCGTTTTAGCCGGCGTAAAGTTTGCCGTTACTGCGCCGATAAAAAGCAAAAGATCGACTTTAAGGATACCAATAATTTAAGATACTATCTATCGGAACGCGGTAAAATTGTTCCTCGCCGGATCTCTGGAACCTGTGCAGCGCATCAGCGACAGATTGCGGAAGCAATAAAAAATGCGCGGCAAATTGCACTACTGCCCTATACTGCGTCTCACTCTCTTTAAGTTGCAGCAATATTGAGTACCGGGATGAAAGTTCAGTCAGCACTGTTAACCGCAGCCGGAATCGGAGTCACTCTACTTTGTTTGCTCGGAGTGAGCTGGATTGGTTCTGCCGGGGCTTTTCTTAACCTTTTGACCCCTGTTGCTGCTGCATACGTGAGTATGCGTTTCGGGTTGAAATCCGGAATTGTTGTGGTTGTCGTAACGGCTGCACTATTGCTCCAAGTGTCGACAGCATATACATTATTTGCTTATTTGGGTATATTTGGCGTCGGTTCGTTGTTGTTGCCAATGTTTTTACGGCAGAATTTACCATGGGATCGCGCCCTGTTGTACGCAACTATCGGCTCGGCTATTGCGACAGCGGTGATGATGTTTGTTGCCGTTGCTGCTGCAGGGATCAATATTCAGACGCTGATTGATCAAATGATCCGCTCTGAAGTTGATCAAGCTATGCAGATTTATCGGGATACCGGCTTTAGTGAATCTCAGTTGCAGAATATGCAACAGATTGTTGATGGTCTGGCAGAGTTTATTGGTGAAAGCTTTTACGGCCTTTACCTTGCCTCTATCTTAGTTGTCCAGACCTTCTGTCTGTTGTTGTTGCAGAGGATAAAGGGGAGTTGGTACCAAATTACCGGTGCCCCGTTTGCCTCTTGGCGTTTACCTTCCGGGCTGATATGGGTTTTGATTGTGGCAGGGTTCACTCTGCTGGTTCCAGTCAATGCGATTTCGTTGATTGGGCGGAATTTGTTGGTGGTGTTGCTCCCCCTTTACTTTTTTCAGGGGATGGCTGTGGTCACCAGCTTTTTACAAAAAAAGTCCTATCCACCGTTGGTAAAAGGTTTGATCTATCTTCTTTTGTTGATACTCAATCCATTGCCAATAATTATTACCTGTGTCGGTGTTTTCGACTTGTGGATTAATTTTCGTCGACCCAGACAAAAAAATATATAAACTTGATCCAATATGGAGGAACGATATGAATACCAGTATTATTTTAAAAGAAAATATTGATGGTCTAGGGATCATTGGTGATGTGGTGTCGGTTAAAGCCGGTTATGCCAGAAATTATTTGGTTCCGAAAAATCTGGCAAGTGTGGCTAATCAGCGTAATGTCAAAGAGCTTGATCATCAGAAGCGACAACTGGCACGTAAACTTGAAAAAGTGACCAAAGATGCCGAAGGAGTCAAAGCACGAGTTGAAAAAGTTATTTGTGTCTTCACTCAGCGTGCCAGCGAAGAGGGCAAGCTGTTTGGTTCTGTGACATCGATGGATCTTGAGGCCAAGTTGCAAGAGGCTGGTGTTGAGATTGACCGGAAGAAGATCCAACTTGGTGAGCCGATTAAATCTCTTGGTGAGCACATTGTCCCAGTAAAACTGGATGCCGGTGTTGTTGCTGAGTTGAAGGTTATTGTTAAGGCTGAAGAAGAAGCATAAATAGCTCCAGTTTTGATTATATCAACTCTTTAAGGGGCTGATGGATTGAGAGATCTGTCGCCCCTTTTTTTAATGAATCATTGAAGCAGTAGTCGTTAGTTCTATTTTTTTGCCCTGAGTCGCTATTGGTTACAAGGATAGAGAGTTTCTTATGCTGATAATGAAATGTCCAAAATGTAATAAATATATTCATTCCGCCTTGCTGGCTGAAATTAAGTCGATTGATTGTGAGCATTGCGGAGTTGATGTTCCAGTCACAAACGTTCTGATTTCATCCAATGGGTTTACTTTTGATCGGGATGACCTGGTGAAACGGTTTTACCGTTATCGCAAGTTGCTTGATGAAGTGATTGATGAGCGTAATTCAATGGCGGATAATTCACGCGCATCAGATACAAGTAAGCGGAGTATTGAGCAGTTTATGGAGCTCCTCCAGGAGATGATGACTGGGGCAAGAGATAACTTTCGTTATGAATTTACTATCCCTCTATCAGCCAAATTGCATTATGGTGAGAATACCTGTCACGGCACTTTTTTCAACCTGAGCACTGAGGGGGCATGTATCTCAATCCCCAGATCAAACCCTCTTCCCCAGGTTGGTGGTGACATTCTGATCGAATTCTCATTACCTGATGAAGGGGATCTATTCTCGATTCACGGCAGAATTCGCTGGACGCAAAAAGCTAAAGAGACCGATGAGGGTAAGCACAGCATTGGAATTAAATTCAATGAGTTGGACTCCGCAACCCACACTGAACTCTGGCTGTTTATTTCGATATTAGCGGGTGATGCTCCCAGTTAGTACCTTGGGTACCAGTTTGACCCCAGGTTGTTGTGACTATCCCCGCAACGACATAGACTGCGGGGATAGCTGGTTTTAATAATTAATCCCTGCGGGTTGTGCACTGCCGGGAACTGTCGCATGGCAGGGGGTGACTCCGTAAACCATACCGCAGTTATTACAACTGTCTTCCATTGTTTGCATGGTGAAAACAGTTTCGCAGCTTGCACATTTAATTTCTGCCGGAATCGGCATGGCATAGCTACTGAATCCCATCTGTCTTAATTTATTGACAATCTGTTCCCCATTGCCAAAACTTCCACTACATCCGTCATGCATTTTATTCTCCTTCAATGTTTTCCAGGGTATCCCCGGTTCGAATTCTGTTTCTCAGAGCGAGAAGTTTGTTGTCCAGTTTTTCCAGCGAAACCAGGTTTTTCCGTTCTGTTTCACTCGACTCAATAATTTTATCGATCCCACCATTCTTGATCACCAGGCGGCGATCACCCATCAGAGCAAGAATCGGGTCATGAGTTGCCATCAGGATGATTTTTTCCTCTTTAATCAGCAGATCCAATGCCCTTTTGCGATCGATCCCGGCATTTTCTATTTCATCAATCAGGGCAATTGGTGATTTGCTTAAGATTGCCATATCGGCAATCATCAGTGCCCGTGATTGTCCACCACTCAAGGATGTAACCGGTGTATCGGGAGCAAATTGTTCCCCGGCCAGTTCATTGGCCTGATGCAGAATCTGGGCAACTTTTTCTTCCGGGTCAGTCACCAGTCGACTTTCTGCGTGCATGCGGATAAATTCTTCCGCCGATAAATCCATGACAAAGTTCATATTCTGTGACAATTGTGCCACCAGTTTGTATTCGGTAGAAAATCGCCACTTGCTGTCCGGCACCTGGCCATTGATAAGGATTTTCCTTCTGGTTGGAGTATCCCCCTGCGCGACCCACTCAATATCTGCCAGCAGGCGACTTTTTCCGGAGCCGGTTGGGCCGACAATGCAGACCACCTCTCCCGGCTTGAGGATTAATTCAAGGTTTTCTGCTTTGCCTGATTTGTCACGCCCGCCAATAATTGTCAGCTCTTTAACCTTGTCCATGGGATCGCTTAAAGCCAACATCCCTTCGAGAAAATCATCAAGGCTCTGGCGCAACTGTTCTGAGCCGATCCCCAGATCTTCCAGATTGTCGGGATCAAGGTTATCAAGGTAAGATTGCAGGGTCTCAGCACCCGGTTTAACAATCAGTCCAAACGAGGTGAGAAAATCCTCTACGTAGGGATGTTCTACCTGGAGTTCAGACATCGGTTTGTGGAATAGAGTTGTTGCTTTCATTTGTCTTATCTTTCATAAATTGAAAACAGAGGAGTAACCACAGAGACTTGGAGTCACTGAGGTTATAAAGCCTTTGAAGAGGTTTTCTCTGTGCCTCAGTGGTAAGCGCCCAAGGT